>CAIXIX010000336.1 GCA_903919615.1 uncultured Chthonomonas sp. | reverse complement strand
TGGGCAATCTGTCCGAAGCACAACAGTGGTACTCATCCTATCTCGCCATCGCGCAGCGTCTAGCCGCATCGGACCCTGGGAATGCGGAGTGGCAGCGAGACCTGTGGGTCTCCCACAACAAGCTGGGTAACCTTGCCGTCTCTCTTGGCGACCTGCCCGCCGCACAACAGAGGTTCACCGCCGGGCTCGCCATCGCAGAGCGTCTAGCCGCGTCGGACCCTGGTAACGCTGAGTGGCAGCGAGACCTCTCGGTCTCTTACAACAGGCTGGGTAACCTTGCCGTCTCGCTTGGCGACCTGCAAGGCGCACAACAGAGGTTCACCGCCTGTCTCGCCATCGCGGAGCGTCTTGCCGCATCGGACCCTGGTAACGCTGAGTGGCAGCGCGACCTCTCGATCTCCTACGAAAAGTTGGGTGACCTTGCCGTCTCTCTTGGCGACCTGCCCGGCGCACAACAGAGGTTCACTGCCGGTCTCGCCATCCGGGAGCGTCTTGCCGCATCGGACCCTGGTAATGCACAGTGGCAGCGCGACCTGTGGGTGTCGTACTGGCGATTGTCAGACACAGCCCATAAAGTCGGTGATCCTATTGCTGTTGAGTACTGGCGACGGGCAAATCAAACCATTGCTGGGATGCAGGCGAGAGGAATGCACGTGTCGCAACGAGATATTGACGCTGTGGAATCGCTGAAGAGGAGAGTGGACGGTTGAGAGCGGGCGCACTGGGCGTCCGGAAAAACATGCCGACAATATCATTATCGCACTTCCGATAAACTTCCACTTACTTTCCGATAAACTTCCGACAAACCGTAAGAGCGCAGCCTCCAATTCGTGCAGGTCCGGTTACGGTCGCGTTTGGCGGAGCTGACCAGGGGCGAACTGGTGCCGGGGCAAAAGCTTCCATCGAAGCACAAACCATTCTACAAAAAACACAACTTCCAGATAGGCGGTGTCCTGCAAAACCGATGCAATGTTAGCGAATCTTAGCAGTACAAAAAGGTTATTAAACAACTATATATACCAATATATGTCAATGTTCTATTTTAGCGCGCCGTGTGTGTCCCTGCATGCAACCTTAGTATCTTAGAACGACCCCCAATCCCAGCCAACCAGTCCCCAATCATCCCCAACTGGGCTTGCAGCCTGTGAAAATGACACCACAGGATGCGCCGCCACCCGCACCATAAGAGACGCAATACCTTTGCGGAATTGCGCCGAGGCTTCAGATAGCTGCGGCCGGCTTTCTCGATCGCCTAAGGCTCACTTCGAAATGACGAGGGGTGCCTGAGGCTCACTTCGACATGACGTGGTTGTAAGGATCATGTCGAAATGACGAGGATGGTAGGCTTACTTCAGAAGGACGGTAGTCGCGGGCGCGTCAGTTCACGCTGAACGTTAGCGTGTGCTTGCTGTTCTGCGTTCCTGCTGCGCAGGGTTGATTGGGAGTTGGCGGCGTGCCGTGGTATTTGCACCCGGTATGAGACTGATCAGCTTTCGTTGAAAGCGCATTGTATCCCGCACTGACTCGAGCAGCACGCAGCCACTTAGAATGAGTATCGGCCGCGATGAAGTTGGATCCGTATTGATGCCGGCCCGGGCGATCGTACTGGCTGGGGGTGCAGTCGTCCGCGGACCTGGCATTATCCATGACACCTGTTTCGTAGGATACCGTCGGGAATGGATCGTGTGTGGTTGGGCCGGTGGTAACGAGATCGCAATCCACTCCATTCCCGCCGCCAGAGAACTGCTGTGGGCCAATCTTATCCGAGCGTACGCCTTCCGTAGGATCTTGCAGCTGCACGTTGATGCCCGTCACTTCAAACAGAAGCACCGTTTCTGTGGGAGACGTCAGCTGCGCATCGTGAAACTGATCGAGGAAGTTGTAGTTTCGAGAGTAGGATAGCGGGTAAGCCTTCTTTCCGCCATCGAGGCGTACCAGATTGTCGTCGTCCGGGCAGCGGTATACCACCGTCTGATTGACGTAAGGGTACGTGGCCCCAGCCCACCACAGCAGCGGATACGTTTCGTCCCAATCGGATAGGTACAGGCGGCACGCGCTTCCCAACTGACGCATGTTTGAGAGGCAGGTCGTTTGTCGTGGCGCCTCCCGGATGCGTGCCACTACCGGAAAGACAAGCGCGGCTAATAACCCGAGTATTCCTACAACTACAATCAACTCAATCAGAGTAAATGCTGGGCGGCGCATGGTAAATTAACCTCTCGCAGTTTTAGGGCAAAGCAACGGTGGCACTGTAAGTTATTGACGTGGTGTCACACAGAGGCGTTTCGGTTGGTAACATGGCGGGCTGCCAAGAATGAATGTCCCGCCGTGACGTCGAACCTGCAACCACATTCCACACAGTTTCAGGCAGGACTCCATGATCGCCGCCTATCTTCTACTCTTAACAGGCCTATTCAGCATGAACTCTCACGACAGCGCCGCTGAGCCGTTTGAAACTCAGCTCACCCACGAACCAGGCGGCAAGGTTCTAACCAACATCGGGGTATGGACCCCCGACGGCAAGTGGCTCCTCTATGACACAAGGTCGGACACCCCGTTTTCGCCACTTGATGGCAAGCAGATCAAGATGATAAACGTTGTGACGAAAGAGATCAAGACGATCTACGAGGGCCAGAACGGCGCCGACTGTTTCGTTGTAACCTGCAATCCTAAACGGCCAGAGGCAGTCTTCATCCTTGGCCCAGAGCATCCAACGGAAGACTGGAAGTACTCCTTCTCACACAGGCAAGGCGCCATCGTCGAGATCGATCACCCGGGGAAGAAGCGGGATCTGGACGCGCGCGACATCACATCTCCATTTACCCCCGGTGCACTGCGCGGTGGCTCGCACGTTCACGTTTTCAGCGGAGACGGTGAGTGGGTGAGCTTCACGTATAATGACCATCTGCTGATGCTAAATAAGCCCGGCGCAGATCCGGATCAGCGCAACATCGGCGTAAGCGCCCCTATCGGGAAACCGGTTCATGTCCACAAAGATTCGATACGCAACCACGGTTCCAGCTACTTCACGGTGCTCGCAACCCACACGGTTTCGCATCCGAAGCCTGGTTCCGATGAGATTCAAAGAGCGGTTGAAGAGGGCTGGATCGGGATCAACGGCTACCTGCGAAGCGATGGCACACGCCAGAAGCGAGCGCTCGCCTTTCAGGGGGAAACGATTAGCACCGGCGACAAGGTGATCCCAGAGGTTTTCGTTTCGGATCTTCCGGAGGATATCACGGTTCCGAGTGAACTTGGCCCGCTCGAGGGAACCGAGACCACGCGCCCCATGCCGCCAAAGGGAACCGTACAGCGAAGGCTCACCTACACGGCAGACCGCAAGTATCCTGGCATCCAGGGTCCGCGACATTGGCTGCGATCATCACCAGATGGTGCGCGGATCGCCTTCCTGATGAAGGATGACGATGGCTTCGTGCAGATCTGGACCGTTTCGCCTCTTGGCGGATTGGCTCCCGTTCAACTAACGCACGATAGCTGGTCCGTCTCCTCCGCCATATCCTGGAGCCACGATGGGCACAGAATCGCCTACGCTGCGGATAACAGCGTGTTCACGGTTGATACTGCGACCGGCGCAAGCAAGCGGCTGACGAAGCGAAGCGGTGACGACGATAAACCGAGGCCAGAGGCTTGCGTATTCTCACCCGATGACTCTCAGATTGCGTTCATGCGGAACCTGAAATATGGTGATACGCCGAATGCTCCCGTCTATCATCAGCTCTTTGTCGTTACGGCTCCCAAATGAAATTAGGGGTTGTGGGGATGCGCTTTTGCGCTTCCTCACAACCCCGGGTTTATCTTGCACTGGTGGCGTGTCCGAAACCCAACAGCCAATTTGTCTGTTACGCTTTATCCGGTACGACAAACGGCGCGCGGTACTCGCGTGTGATATACGCATTTGCTGCGGCGTTGTCGTGGAAGCGCTCTTTATGACTGTCGATCTTCAGAACGGGGCCCAGGGCATACTTGGACGCTCCAAGGTCTACACCATTGGTCGTGAGGTGAACCTGCATGCGCTCCATGCAGTCCTTCTCTTCCTTACTGTATGACTGCGAATCGCCGCCGAACGCTCGCTGAGATCCCAGCCGATACGAGATATTACCAAGATGGCACAGGGCGCTCGAGTAGTGGCCTTTCTCGATCTCTCCGTTCAGATCGGAGCTCTTTCGGCTGCGCATCGCGGAGAGGAAGTTATCGAAGTGGTCGCCATCGCCAGTGAAACTCTGCACCAGGGTGTTGTTATTGTCAAATGCCGCTGCACTGCCGTAGTTATCCGAGATGACGACGTACCCCTCTGAACCATAGACAATATTGCCAATCTTGACGTCCTTGAGGCCAACGGTGGGGAGACCCCGTACTTCAAAGATAAGATGCGCATCGCCGTAATCGAAGAACGAGATCTCAGTATTCGGGGTCTCGCCATCATCGACATATCCGAACCGTCCGCCTACACTGAACACGCTGTTTGCGAGCCCATTCTTGTTGAGAGCCCATCGAGCGATATCCATCTGATGAATGCCCTGGTTGCCCAGGTCGCCGTTGCCGTAATCCCAGAACCAGTGCCAGTCGTAGTGAAATCGCTGGCGCATGGCAGACTTCTGGGGCGCCGGGCCGAGCCACAGATCATAGTCGATGTTTTGTGGAATTGCGAGCGGGCCAGCCGATTTACCGATGCTTGGCCGGGGTTTGTAGCAGAGCCCACGAGAGAGCGAGACCTTGCCAATTTTGCCGGAGTGTATATACTCCATGGCATCCTGGCAGGCCTTGTGGGAGCGAGACTGTGTTCCCGCCTGACAGATTCGCTTGTGTTTGCGTGCCGTATCTACCAACACTCGTCCTTCGTGGACGTTGTGGCTCACAGGCTTTTCTACGTAAACATCTTTGCCTGCCTGCATCGCCCAGATGCCGGCAAGGGAGTGCCAATGGTTGGGAGTCGCGATCGAGACCGCATCCAGTCCTTTAAGCTCGAGCAGTTTGCGAATGTCCTGGTAGGCTGGCGGCGCCGCTTTGCCCTTCTTTACGCACTTAGCGATTGCTCGATCTGTTACCATTGTATCCGGATCGCAGAGGCCAATTACCTCCACATCCTCGCGGGCGAGATAGGAATCCAGATGGTTGTTGCCGCGCCCGTTGATGCCGATGACTGCGATGTGGATCTTGTCGTTCGCCATGCCTCGCCGGCGCCCTGCCGCAGCCGGCTCGTCAGCGCTCGCGCTGTCGAGCGCGCATATCCCGGCCATTCCCGCCGCTGCCGTCAGCAGCGACTGCTCCAGAAAGCCCCTGCGCGTCGTAAACCTATCAGACATCTCGACATCTCCTCCTGGCATCCAGGCGCCTAGCCTGAATAATTCACAACACTCCGGATGAAAAGCGCAGCAAGCGGCGCCACTACCATTCGTAAATAATGAAGGCCAAAATCACGGCATTCACGGGCATAACGTCGCCCGAGTTGAATGCTCTCACGTTCCACTCATTGCGTCCGATCTCCTCCCGACGGAATCGGATCGAGGAACACACCACTAACCGTTGTCTCTAACGATGTAATCGGCTTAATCGAGATGTAGACCGCTCCCGTAATTCGAAATCGTACATAGACCCCATTATCTTGCGCATCCCCATCAATTTTACGGGAAAGAATCCTGTTTCCGCGCAAATCGTACAGTTCAATATCCACTGGCGCGGTGTAGCCCAGGTAGTTGAGCAGATACAGGCTCAGGATGTGCTCTTTCCCGTCCCGACAATCGGCCCGGAAGTATTGCTCCAGCCCCGTGCTCTGGAATGCGTACGAGGTACGATCGGATCTATCCGGCCTGGACCAGGGCAAACGCGGGTCGGTAACTCCGCTCACACGGTCCCACCGTACCATGCCATCTGCAGAGCCCACTGGCCCCGAGCCCTCATTGTGCCCTTCGATCTCCATCTTTACGGCTCTGCTAAGGTAAAGATCCGGCATCTGGAACGTGGTTCTGCCGCCAGGCGTCGGCAGCAGAAAGGCCTCTTTGCCATAAATTCGAGAGCCATCGGCATCCACCCAATTACCCCGCGTGGTGGTGTCTAGCCCATCGAATTTACCGTTGGAGCCATCCGGCTTGCTCGCCTGCACGATGTAAGTATGCGTTTCACTAAACTTCTGAACAGATCCCTTGTACACTGTCACCAGCACCTCCATGGAGGTGTTCAAGGCGACAAGCGGGGCTGGCAGCATAATCGTCAAACGTTTATGCAAACCCGGAGCAATGTGCAGTTTACTGGAGATCTCGGGGAGAGGCTGTACTTCTGTGCCGCTTATTCTCAGAACTGGCAGCAGAACCAGTCTTACCTCGTCGTCCCCCTCAAGCTCATCATTAAACACGTCGTACGTGCGCTGAACAGATGCCCCTCCGATAATGGTTGGCGCTTCCGTTGGCCACTCCCCTCGAGCATTCGTGTGCATGTTGACGCGGTCGTATTCCAGGTCGAACGCGGCTACGGGCGCGAAGGAGCGCTGAATTAGCCGAAGGGAATCCTGCTGCCATGGCGCTGCAGTATCAATCGCGGATCTGCCTCCCTGCTCCAATGAATCTGGTGGCAAATGCGGATCCGGGAAATTTACTGGTGTTAGCCCTGGGATTACGCCCGGCCAAACATCGATAAGTGTGTACGGGCGAAGATCGCTGTTATCGTGCGCACGCATCGAGCGAGTTTCGAGCGCAAACCATACCGGCCCGGCAGAAGTGCCGCCAAAAGGCCATACGTACTCCCCCTCGCCATGCGGTCTGCCTGGCCGGGCCGTTCCTCCCGCCGGTAATTCTGCGCCTGCCGGCTGTGAGTAGTGATCTATAACGGCGAACTGTGGCCAATTCGGGGAAGGACTGTGATCAAACACGTCGATGGAACAGGGCCTTGTCCAATCTTCCTGCTGACATACGTCATACAGGCGTTTCAGAAATGGCTCTGGAACGTTTGGCAGCTCGTTTTCGAGGCTCCATTTCACAACACTGGGATGGTTACGATCTCGCCGAATAAGCTCACGGAGGTGCGTTGTAAAGGCTTCAGGATTTTCGGTGATATTCTCTGGTGAAACTCCGCCGCCACGAATTGCTGTTTCCGGTATAACAAGAAGCCCTAGCTCATCGCATACGTCCATCATGTACCGCGTGCACGGTATCTGGTGCATCCGAACAACATTAAAATTCAGTTTGAGGTAGTTGGCCACAGCGCCTGGCCAACCGGGATTGGCACCACCGGAAGGCGGGAGAAAACCGGGCAGTCTCGAAAATGCATCGGTGCCAATGGTTCCTTCAGGCAAGCTATCACCGCGCAAATTGATCGGTATTCCATTCCACGAATATCCTGTAGCAGTTTGGCCCGGAGTGCAGAACCCAAATCTCGTGGAGACTTGATGTTTTGAGCCGTCCGCGCCATCCTGAACCGGGGCGATCGTAAAGGCAAGCTCATGAAGTTCTGCGCGATACGCTGGGCGGTACGGGATGTTTGGCTTCCAATCGAACTGCCGACCGGGGATCCATTTAACAGAACCTTTTAGCACCCGAGTTTCATTTGGTTGCAGAGCGAATGTGTTATTTGGAATCGAGGGATAAGCGATAGGATGTGCCGACCGTCGACCTTGCAGCGTTAAGTACGCTGCAGGTTGCAGAGAACCATTAAGTTTCAGACGCTGCACATTAGGGGCCGAGTTGTGAACCGTAACGCTCCAAGAAAGTGTGCGAGCATAGGTTGAAGGCCGAACTACTACAGCATCGATGTAAGCAGATGGCAGAGCCAACAATCGAACGCCACGAATAATACCGCGCGCCGCCCTATCGTTCCATTCCGGGCCTGCCGGAACCGTAAAATGCCCGGCCGAATCTCGGAAGAGGGTTCTGTCACGCACCTGCACTCGAACAATAGCGGGCTGTCCGGGAGTGACTTCGGAGCTGATATCGGCGCGAAAAGGGGTCCAGGCGGAAAGGTGCGTGCACACTAGCTTTAAATGCTCAGCATCAGGGCCAGCGTAGACCTTTGCCTCCCAGTTAACTGCCTCAAACTCGAGGAGCGTCGTCTGCCTGATTTCGCCAGGCAGGCGTGGGATCGCAATCCGGCGCTGATACGTGCCCTCGGTTACTTGCGGAAACCCGTGCAGCCTCCAGCCTCCGGACGGCACCGGAATCACTGCAGGATGCTGCGGGCCAGAAGCTGGAGTAAACGTCCAGGCAGTCGATGAAGCGAGGTCGATCGCTTCCGATGCAAGCACAATCCGAGCGGTTGCGGTTAGCAAGGCTGCGGCCGACAGACAGAACAGCAGAATTCGTCGCATGGATATTTTGCCGATGTTACCGTTTAGAGAGTTAGCGTCGCTGCGTGGGGGAACTCTTTGATACGCGCCAGAACTAATTGTAGCACGATTTGGGAAGACCGGCCCAAAAACTACCGATAGAGTGCATCGCCATTGAAATGTTGTTGTTTGGCACTACGTGTGTTATAATTCTTATGGTCTCCTCCCAGAACGTCAACAATTGAGTTACTTGCTAGGAGCCTGTCCCGGAATAAATCTTTTATCGCCAGAGAGTCATTTCGTTAGCAGATGGTGAACTTACTCTTATGGCACACGAATTTCGCGAATATGCTCCCGACCAGGCATTTCTCATGCCTCCCAGCCCACGAGAC
>CAIXIX010000335.1 GCA_903919615.1 uncultured Chthonomonas sp. | reverse complement strand
GTCTCGTGGGCTGGGAGGCATGAGAAATGCCTGGTCGGGAGCATATTCGCGAAATTCGTGTGCCATAAGAGTAAGTTCACCATCTGCTAACGAAATGACTCTCTGGCGATAAAAGATTTATTCCGGGACAGGCTCCTAGCACCGAGAATGTCATGCTCTTGATGGCCCGAGGCTCACCATCCCAACGAAACGCGATAGAATTTGTGCCGTTTAGCTTTACCGATATCGCGTCGGATGTTCGCGGAATATCAGCGGGCCCGAATGTAACATTGTAAATGAATCGGGGAGCATTGTATCCACTGTTCGCAGCAGGATACAGATTCTCCTCGTAGTAGTCGCCATAGTAGCTCAAGGAGCGTGGATCGACTGGGGTTCCAACATTTGGCGCCATTCCAGGGCCAATTACGGTCGGCGTCATACGGCCAGTAGACTGTTGAAATCCGAAAGGTGTGAATACCTGCGACATACTCCGCCTCAGCCCTGTTCCCAGGGCAACGATGCATATCAGTACCACAGCTATAAGTTTAGTTCTTTGTTTCATGGCTTTCACCAGCTTCACTTTCGCACGAATTCGTGCACCGCGCGATGAGCCAGATGCTGGCCGCGTCTTCCCAACTTCATGCCAAATCCCAGCGCTCTATCGCCATTCGACTCTCCAAGGGTCGACGGGGCCAGACTGGCCTATGTTCCGTAGCAGGATTGCGGCCAGGGCGTCTACGTGTGCGGAAGTTGCCCCCAACATGCTCTTGACATCCGCAGCACATTTGAAGTATTATAAACTCACTAAACTGATAGATTAAGTCAGATTTGAGAAATGCAATGGATGCAGTCGCTTAAACTGGCGTTATTGGTATAGACAATATCAATCGGAGTCTTTTCGACCCCTATCTTGGCTAACTCGACAACGAGAGGCAGGGATAAGATGCTGAATAATCATTTGCGGAGACAACAATGAACCCACATCATCTGCCTGCGCCTCGAAGAATCTTGATCGTTGAGCCGAACGCGGCTTCTCGAATTGCGCTGGAGTTAACACTTAATGAAGCTGGCTACCGGAAGGTAATATCCGTTTCTTCCTGCGAAGATGCGATATATGCGCTTCACCGGCATCGAATCGATGCAACGATAATCTCGGCGGACTTTCCGGACGTGGTCGTGCTGGAAACGTCCAAAAAGATTGCCAAAAGAGCCTCTTGCGCCATTCTCTTGATAGCATCATCGCTGTCGGCCAACCAGGTGAGACAGGCTGCTCAGGTAGGAATCACGTCGTTCTTAATTCGACCGTTGAACGTTGCCCAAATTCGGCCAACGCTGGAAATTGCGTTCAGCAATTGGCAAACTACCCTGGACGCAGAAACCCAGCTTGTCAGGCTCAAACAGCAGTACGAAACGCGAGATCTCGTCGACTCTGCCAAGCGTGCCATCATGGCTAACCGCGGCATTTCGGAGACAGAGGCATACCGCCTCATTCGAAGCGCCAGCATGAACACGCGAAGGCCCATCTGGGAAGTTGCACAGAGGATTGTTAGCAGGCTTGGAGAATCTCCTGCTAGTGCGGACCGCGTTGTGAGTGCGATCTGAATCGGGAGTGGAGTTTTAATGAGTCATATTTTATCGCTGGCAGGGCATCCTACAGCGACACCATCCTCAACGGCGATTCTGGAGTATGTTCACCAGTACTTGGGACGACGTGACATTAACTCACACACTCTCAAGCTCCGTTGCCTGCCGGCGGAACCGCTGCTGCATGCGAATGCAGAAGCGGATAGCATGCAGGATGCTGCCGCAAGGGTGGCGCAGGCAGATGGCATCATTATCTCTTCACCGGTTTTCAAATCGTCTTACCCGGGCATCTTGAAGGCCTATCTGGACATTCTTCCCAATTACGCTCTGCGTGACAAGGTAATCCTACCCATCGTCACCGGATCGTCTTCGGGACAGGTGCTCATGCTGGAATATGCTCTAAAACCCGTACTTTCAACCCTGGGCGCCAACCACATTCTGGACGGCGTGTTTCTTACGGAATCCCAGGTTCAGTATGGTCATGGCGGCGTTCTGCATCTCGAAGAGAGTGCAGAACGCCGCATAGAGCGTGCGCTTCAGGAACTGATTCGCGAGACGAATAACTACAGCTATCTGGCCAATGGTGATTGGGTTATCTAAATCAATCAGTCGTCCGAAACCTGCACCACTCGGTTCATCGCCTGATAGCTGTCGTCGCCAAGCATTTCCCGCCGAACGGTAGATCCGTCGCGAGAATAGCAGCGGTATGAGACGACCCTTCGACCATATGCGCCCGGGTTGCGCAGGTATCTCCTCTTTGGACCAATTGGATCGTTCGATGCGATACGGGTAAGCCTCCGAGGCACAACCGTCGCCAACCTCTCCGTCTCGATCGCAATCGCGTTGTCGGGCTTCTTCGCTCCCATCACCCTTGCCTCAAGCTTGTCACCTGACGCGTCCACTACAATTCGGACTGGATACTTGTATGGGTTACGAAACCTGAGGTCGACATCATACTGTGCGACCGCCGCATCTCTGCCGGGAGGAACGTAGTGAGGCGCAAACTCATGCGGATGCCGCTCGAGGATTGTCAGTCCCGCCAGCAGGGCCGCATTATATAGCGTCGTTGAGGTCTGGCACACACCGCCGCCATACGCACGAATCAGCTCTCCATCATAGCTCACCGGAGCTTTCACATACCCACGATCCAGCGACCAACTCCTTACTGCACGGTTAAACGAGAACTCACCTCCCGGCTGCAGCACCGTGTTGTTTATCGCTGCGGCCGCCTTCCTCGCATTGAACTGCTGACTTTCGGTTCGCTCGGCGAGGCTCGTTGCGAAGCCAGCCATCTCGACCTCAGCAGGCGGCGCAGATTCCAGCCCGAGAACGAGAGCAGCGAAAAGACAGATGGCTGCAACAACCGTGATCAGCCCGGCATACCGGTTGACTGGCAGATAGACAAAGTCTGTTTCAAGCTGCCGTTCCGAGCGCTCAATTTCGGGTGTAATGGCGATCGTCATCGTATCATCACCCTGTCTTCCGCAGATTCGGCGTGCATATCGGGCGAGTACATGGCCTGCAAGAGGGCCGGCATTGCGTGGTAGCTTCCATGGGTTTTTGCTCGAAGATTGTACTCTATTACAGAGTCACCGGCCCGCACAGTGCGCATAAAGAATGCGATCTTGTTGTCTCGCACATCTACACTGGAATACCAGTATCCCCACTCGATCGTGTCTTCTGCATCTCCCCGTTCGGACACTTCCAGGCCAGCCGGGAAGGGATCCTCCAGCATCACGAACTGCATTTGGCGCGGCGCGTGAATCTTAAGTACGACACGGATTCTATCGCCCTCATTCAGCTGATCGTTCGTGACTTCTGAATCAAGCCGCCATGAGGCAGCAGACTGGCGCGGCACGAGACGCCTGTACTCGCGACTGATGACTAGCTGATTTTCGGGATCGCCTCCCTTAACGCCTGTATGAGCAGGCGCGGCGCCCAGATGTGCCGTTGCTGGCATCACTGGCGCGATCGCCTTCATGTCTTCGGAGTTTGTTACCTGTTTCAGCTCAACCGAATAGAACACCGGAGTTCCGGCTCCTGTTCGAGCCAGTGTAACTGTGTTTACTCCAGCATGAACGAGCGAAGCAGGCACATGGAGCACAAGCTCCTTCTCGCGAACCGCACTGGCATTGAGCGTCCAGTCTGCCGCGGTGGCGCCATTCACTGCAACATGCATATGCCCGGTTTCTCCGCCTGCCGGATGGCCGGAAGGAGTCTGCAGATATTCGCACAGCGCCATCAGCGCCCAGGCGGTATCTCGCGTGGTACCCCAGTAACTCCCGCTCCTGCGATGCATCAGCCAACGCACCACGGGTGCGATGCGTTCATCTGCGGGGTTTTCTGCGATAATCGCTCGAAGCGCCATGGAGGTAGCCCCAACGTCGTCGACATCCCAGTACCAGATGCCGGAACCGCAGGTCCAGTGGATCATCTGGTCGCCAAAGGACGACCGCCGTTCTATTTCTGCAAGCGCTAGACCCGACGATCTGCCCAACAGCTTGTTGACGAGAACCATCAGGGCAACCGATTCTGTGTCTAGATCGATCAGCTTTAGCTGGTCAATCTCCTTTCGAGGCACATCAAGATTGCCTGCCATCGCCAGCCCATAGAGCAGGAACATCTTGCGATCGGGGCGGGTGTCCTTTGCGCTAAGCATCGCAACCGCAGCCTGCCTGCCCCTTTGCAGCATCTCGTCCGAGACGTGGTAGCCATCGCGCTTTGCTTCGGATAGTCCGCAGAGCACGTATCCTGTCATCCATGGATCGTCGTTGTCGTGCTCCCACCAGCCCCATCCGCCCGTTTTCGCATGCTGCAGGCGCTGCAGGCGTAAGATAGAGTTGCGGACCATCTTCGGCAGTTTGTCTGCATTGGGAATGGCGGCAATTCCATTCATCTTCATGGCGCGTGCCACCAGCAGATCTGGCAGGAAACGGCTCATTGTCTGTTCCGTGCATCCATACGGATAGCCGATCAGGTAGTCGGCAGCTTCGACTAATGCTCCAGCGGCGCTCGGCGTAACTCGCACGATAAGTCTTTGAGAGCCGGGCACGACCCCAGTGGCGCTGCTGCCAATGGTTTCGGTTTTGGAGGCGCCACTGGCAACGTCGCCCGCAATTCCCTCGACTATCTCCCTGCCATGCGCTGCAACAGGGAACCGATGCTCAACGGCATCGGTAAACTGCGGCTTCCCGCGCTCAGCGCGGCTCCACGCCTTCACGGTAACAACCGCTTCGCCCACAGTCGCCGCACCGGTGTTTACGGGCCAGACCATCTGTCCATGCCTCCCAGAATCGAGCGTAATCGATTGGGACGTGACACCTTCCACTTGCAGATTCGTTGTTTCTAGCCGTACTGTTACCGATTGTTGGGCGCCCGTATCGTTCAGTACATCGGTAACCAACCGCGATTTATCTTTCTGAGTAAGGAATCTCGGCGCTTCGAGCCTTACCAGAAAGTCCTTAGTTACCAGCACATCCTGCGTTGTTCTTCCAACCCGAGTATCTAGAGTTGCTCCCATCGCGGTTGCCCGCCATGTTGTCAGATTATCGGGCAGATGAAATGTCACCTTAGCGACACCAGCACTGTCGGTTTGAACATCCGGGTTCCAGTAAGCTGTATCCGGAAACTTCTTCCTTACAACCATTTCCGGCTCGGATTTGTCGGCATCCCCCAGGAAGGCTATTGAGAAGGAGTATTCGGTCTGAACAGCGTTGAATCGCGTTGGATAGAACTCGTCATGGAGTGCCGTCTTGCTGTCCTCCTTCAGAGCATAGATGGCCTCATCGACAACTCCAAATGACAGATTTGCACTGATTGGCTTTCCTGAATTGTCCGTGGTCTTAATGGTATAGGTTATTGGATCGCCCGGCTGGTACTTTGCTGTGGTACTTGTCGCGCTTCGGTCTGCAGTAATCGCGACATTTAGCTCCTTCGCGGGCATATTTACGCGCAGCGGCGCCTCGCTAGTCGCAAAGTGTTTGTCGCGAACATAACATGCATTCAGGTAGACATTGGGTCCGTACGACTCAAGGATCGGCACATGGATGATCTGGCTCTTCTTCTTCATTGCCATGGTGAAGGTCGCGTACACCCGTTCGCCTTCGATCGTAAGCAGAACTGTTTCACCGGTACGCATCGAACTTACAAGGACGCGGGCAGTCTCACCTGGTATGTACTTTTTCTTATCGGTGTGAAGAGATAGATCTGCGTAGCGCGTATCAATTTCGCCTCCCTCATCTCCCTCCACCCAGATGGATGCTCGCGCGATGATCTTGTTGCCATGAGCATCTCGGGTGCGAACCTTTACCTCCATGCGCCCCTCACGTTGAGGGGTGATCGGACAGATGGCCTTACCATCTGCACCGGTCTGGACCTTCGTCGTCAGAACGGAGACGTAAGAGTATTCGCTGTATTCCTGCGACCAGTGATCATAACCCGCCTCTACTTCTAGCTGCTGCCCGACAACTGGTTTGCCGTCCATGTCTATGGCAGACAGGAGAACATGAGTCGTCTGCCCTGGCGATGCAAGTGAACCTTCTGGCGTGGCATCGAGATCGAAATCCCCGGTGAATACACGTACTTTGCCATCCACAGAAACTTCGTTGTCTTCTCCCTCCGTAACTGTTGCTGCAAGGATATAGAGATCATGCTGCGGACCTTCCGGATTCTGCGGGGCATCCGCCTTAAACGTGATTACTGCTTTGCCGCTATCATCGAGCTGAACATTGCCCTTCGTAACGTCCTCACCGTAGAAGCTGGCATCTGCGCCACGAGGCGAACTATCCTGCTCATCGTCTGTGTCACTATTGTCCTCATTTGGATCGCCGTAATCTTGCTGACGGTACACAGAGTATTTGACTTTGGCGCCAACGACTGGTGAGCCGAAATAGTATTCGGCATGGAGCGTCATCGTCACAGTATCCCCGCGAACGTAACGCTTCTTCTCAACTTCTACCTTCGCCGTAAACTCGGGCTTCCGGTACGATGCGATTACCACATCGTGAGTATGGACCTCTCCACCGATCTTTGTTATCAGGCTATAAACGCCGGTAGGCGCTTCAGCATCCAGGTCGACCTGTCCCGAAAAACAGCCATCACGCGAGGTGACGCCCTTCACGTTCAAGATCTGATCCCCATCCGGATTACGCATCTGAACAGTCAAAGGAGCGCCAGTCGGCACGTTGTACCGCGCTTCCAATTTCACAGCCGGCTGATTCGAAGGCTCGGTGGATCTTCTAACGATATCCTTGAAATAGACCCGCTGACCAGGCCGATAGATCGGACGATCCGTATACGAGTGGATTACATACGTTCCGGCGTCCTCGTTGTCGTAATAGTCACGCGTCACAACGGCCTCATCCTCACCGCGAACAGCAACCGTCGTAACGCGCTGAGACCGCTCGTCTGCGGGTGGTTCATCACCTGCGTCAGAGCTAGACTCGTCACCTCTTTGCGTTCTAGTGGGTTTGGGCTGAGCCGGAATCTGAATATTCGTCAACCCATTGGCATCGGTCGTACCGCTAGAGACGACGTTGCCAGACCTGTATGCACGAACGGCCACCGAGGAAAGAGGCGTGCCAGATTTCATATCCACTACGTAGGCCACAACCTGCTGCTTTGCCCGTTTCACAACCAGTGCCGTGTTGGTTACCAAAAGCCACGTGCAATCTGTCTGCTTCCGATGCGTTAACTGCACAAGATAGAGGCCGAGACTTAACTTGTCTAGCGGATAGCGCTTGTGAAAGAACCCTTCATGGTCACCCTCAGTAATGGTGGCGTCCACATTTACGATGCGCTTCGCACTGTCGCCGCCGGAAGCCTGTATGAGCTCCGCAGGGAGGGTCGACACATGATTCCAGGTTCTGCCTACTGAATCGAGATCGCTTGCCGACTGCTTGGAATTCAGCACGGCAGATAAGCGTGTCTTCCAAATATCCACGTGGACAGTATCGCGGACTTTCGTAAACGGAGCGGGAGTGTAACCGGAAATGCCAATCTTAGGTTTTTCATCGGTCCCGAATATAACCTGTCCCTGGTGAATCCGCAGTTCAGGCTGAGTCTTTACGACCATCACATCAACTGGGGAGATCCTACCTTCTTCAACCTCTACATAGGTGCTCTTTACCTGGGCAGCATCTGGCGCTTTGCTGCCATGCGCTGCCGAAAATGCGGTTAAGATGTATCGGCCGGCTGGCACCCGATTCAAGCTAAATTCGCCACCTTTGTGGGATCGGGTTTTTCGCCGGTAACCCGTGGGGCTATCCGGCTCGAGATAGATTGCGGCATCAGCAAGCGGAACACCATTTTCGCTCATGATAACGCGGCCATGCACTGTTCCTAATGCAGGCTGTTCCGTATAGAGATAACACTGGCACAGCGCTGCAACCAGGAGCGCAGCCACAGCGGCGGTTGTTTGAGCTGAGATGAGGATGGTCTTTAAGCGTTTCATCGCGCGCTCCCCTCGCTCTGCGAAGCTCTTGCAAAGCGAGCGGCAGCGAATCTGGACACATATTCAGAGCCAACTACCAACGCAATCATGGTCGCAACCACCTGCACCACCACTCGCTCCTTCTGCAGGCGGGTCCAATCCTCCATATTCAGCAGATAGTGAGACCACTCGCACACTGCAAGCGAGACTCCGAGTGCGATTACGGCTGGAAACAGCCGTACAATCTGGCTCTTTAGGGTTATGCCAAGTCCAGTCGCAGTGGATAGCGCGGCCGAAATGGCCAGCGCGATAAGGAATGCAATGACCGTCTTTTCGCCCCAAAGCAACAACATAAGGGCAGGGGTTGCCAGAAGGACAAGCCCACACACGCAGCACCGAATAAGCTTCAGTGCGCTTGGCTCTGGATCTTTCGACACACACTTTGTGAGAAGTCCGGATAGAAAGAAGGGAAATGCAATCCCGATTACGGTGCCGAAGGAGGCGTATTGGTCGGTAAATGCGGTAGCAACTGGGTCGCCATAGTAAGTTACATAGACTCGATATAGCACAAGCAAGGTGGCAGCGATTCCCAGCAGGGTCATCTGTAACGCTGTGCCAAGTGGTTGCGCCGCCTCCGGTAAATCCTGTCCTTCGGGCACATGAACCACGCGCTCTGGCTCGAAGGCTCGTAAGATGGAGAGTGTGACTGCCACGTAGGACCCTAGCAGGAGAAGGGAAATGCCAAAGCCCAGTAGCTGCTGATAGGCAGCCATTACTGCCATCATGAGTACGATCACCGCAAGACCACTCTTCTGCCACACCAATGCCGTCGGTTGTGAGCTTGACCCGTGCGGATCGACCTCATTCGCTTTTTTCTTTGATGGTATCGAGGAGCAGATCCACCATATCAGCAGTCCAAGGAGAGTGCCTTCCGCCATCGCATGCGAAATTGGTGAAGCGCCGACTAATGCATAGGTAAGGCGGGCGATTCCCGTTGCTGGCTCCGCATCATTGACCAGCCGCATGCAGACCGCACGATCGATGGCGCCGACAGCTATCAGCGCTGCAACAGCCCGGATACCACGCGCCCACAATATATTCCAGTAATCGTTCTGATTTAGCACGCTGCCGCTATCCCGCCGGTCGACATGCATGAAGAGGTCGCCGATAGGAGACAGCATCAGCGATAGAGGTATCGCAACCGCAATGGCAAGCGCAATTACACCGTAGGAGATTAGGTTGGAGGTTGCGTAGAAGTGTGCGGAGCCATGCTGCTCGCCCAGGGCAACAGCCGCACTTAGAAGGGCGCAGAAGCCAGCGCCTGCAACGATGGCCAGGGGCTCTGGCCGCTGGCCAACCTCTGCTGCCCGAGACTGCATCATCCCGAACAGGAGCAGCCCGGTTGTAGTCGTCCAGCCGATGGCAAGTCCCAGCAGCCCAATCCAAAGGGTATCGTGTTTGATCAGCAGCGAGGCTGCGACACCGGAAAGCCCGAGCGCAAATGGGGAAGCTACGTACGTTGCACGCTGCGAGGGGCTCTCGCTCTTAACCGAGGCGCCTATTCTCGATGAAAGCACAACTCCAGAAAGTAGAGCTCCCAGTGCACCAAGCAGGTAGCCATTGCCTAGATCATGCCCAGGTGAAAAGAACCTGCCGCTGGACGGAATTGTCACTAGAAAAACAAGCATCGCAACCACGAGCGATGCGATAGGATAGAATACTGGCAGCGCAGATTTGAGCGCTCCAGACGATATATTTCGGCGAGCGGCGGCGGCGCCACCTAGCCACAAGGCGAATCCTGCCACCAGGGCAAACAGTACCAGACTGCGTTCCATTGACGTGCCATCTCCTGATTAACGAGAACAAACAGAGGCGTGTGAGCTTACGATTTGCCGATCCCGATTGCCTCGGTTGGTGGCGAGCCGTGCGAATGGATGCTGGAACAAGCGATGCTACGTTCCAATGAGCAGACACTAATGATTGTGGATATACAAGCGACGAGGGGGACACGCAACACCGCAGTGCAGTTTGCGCAGTGCCAATTCAGATGCGACGCGTAACGCCGATCCATCGGGTGTGGTTGTTGCTTTCTTCAAGAATACCGCGCACCGTCCGGAGACTGCCGGAGCGTGACCATGTGTTGCCGTCTATACCTGCGCGTTACCTGACACAGAAACAGTTTAAGAAAATAACCCTCTTGAAATAATGTGCATAGATGCACATCATCGATTATGACGCACGTCAGCGAATATTGGTGTCACTGATTTGCATCTGCACGAATATTTCGCGGCATCTTATTCAAATTCCTTCAGTGCGTGCTGTACGGCGCTCAGTACTGAAATGCAGATGTAGGCAAAGGTACAATCAGATGCTTGAACAAAGATTGGGATAGGCATGAAATACGATATTACAGTCGTTGGAGGTGGCATTGTTGGCCTCGCAACAGCACACAGTATTTTACTTAAATACCCACGCACGCGCCTGCTGCTTATCGAAAAGGAGAGCGGCCCCGCCGCACATCAGACGGGCCATAACAGCGGTGTTATACACTCCGGTCTCTACTACAAACCTGGCAGTCTCAAAGCTACCCTCGGCCGCAAAGGCGCGGCTTCGATGGCGAAGTTCTGTGCTGAGCAGGGAATTCGCCATGACGTTTGCGGTAAGGTTGTGGTAGCGACGCATCAGGGAGAGTTACCACGGCTGGATGCCCTCTACAGTCGGGGCCAGGAGAATGGCATCCCAGTAAGACGCCTTACTAAGGAGCAGTTAAACGAAAGGGAACCTGACGTTGCCGGGCTTGCTGCCCTTGAAGTTCCTACCGCTGGCATAGCCGACTATCCTGGTGTATGCGCACGGCTCGCCCAGTTGATTACGGCAAGCGGTGGCGAAGTCCGGTACAACTCAAAGCTTGAAGCAGTTCACAACTCAACCGATCAGGCAGAGCTGATTGTTCAAGGAGAAGCGATTGCAACGCGCTGTTTTATAACCTGCGCTGGCCTCCAGAGCGACTTAGTTGCTAAGGCCTCCGGCGCGCATCCTATTGCAAAGATAGTCCCGTTTCGAGGCGAATACTACACGCTTCGGCCAGAAGCCCGACACCTGATACATCACCTCGTCTACCCACTTCCCAACCCTGCGTTTCCATTTCTGGGTGTTCATTTCACACGGATGGTTTCTGGCGAGATTCATGCCGGGCCAAACGCTGTGCTCGCTCTAAAGCGGGAAGGCTACACGAACCGCGATTTTTCTCTACGCGAAGTATTGGAATTGGCCGGCTATTCCGGGTTCAGAAAAATGGCTTCGAAACACTGGCGCGAAGGGCTAAATGAGATGCATCGATCCTTCTCGAGAAGCGCATTTCTTCACACCCTTCAACGTCTCGTTCCTGCACTCAAAGACGAGGACATTTCGCCATCTCCGGCCGGAGTTCGTGCGATGGCGCTCATGCCCAATGGAGATATGGTGGACGATTTTCTTGTGGTCAGTGGCCCCCACGCGCTCCACGTGTGCAATGCCCCTAGCCCGGCCGCAACTGCTGCGTTTGAGATCGGCGAACACATTGCAAACCTTGCTGGAAGCGAATTCGACTTGTGAAAAACTGCACAGAGCGTAACCGCGCCATTCGTACACTGTCTCTTATGTGTAGGGAGGAATTACAATGCCCAGCGTTTTGATAGAGGTTCGCCGTGAGTATACGCCTGAGGAAGAGACCGAAATCATGGAAGCGGTGCACTCTGCGTTGAAGAGCGCGTTCAGGATTCTGCCAGGCGACAGGAATGTGCGGCTCATAGCCCATGCACCACATCGCTTTATGTGCCCGCCATCAAAGCGACAGCCTGACCGTTACACGCACATTAGTATCGATGCCTTCGAGGGACGTTCGCTTGAGGCTAAGCGCAACCTGTACAAGCAGATTGTTGACAACCTTGAGGAATTGGGAATTCCGCGAGACCACGTAAAGATTCTGATGCGCGAGATCCCGCATGAAAACTGGGGTATTCGAGGCGGAAGGGCCGGATGCGATGTTGAGCTTGGCTTCGAATTACAGGTGTAGTATTCCGAAGCGAAATCGGAGACATCCGGCCATAGTTTTTGAGGCGAAGTTATTTCAGTGTATCGGCCTCAAATGCTGCCACATCGTCATGGAAAGTCTTACGAGATCCCTTTTCGATGTACATCATATGCCCCGCCGGATAGTATTTAAACGACACATGCGCTCTCGTTGCAGAGTCTAACCCCATGTGATTCACGGTGAAGTGCGTCGCATTTAATGGGCATGCCAGATCATAATAACCGCAGCAGTAAAGTACTCTGAAATGCGGGTTCCGCAACAGCAACTTGCTAAGGTCCGATGCCGTTTCTGCGTAGCTACCCTCTGGCTCTTTCCAGGGCCGAACCGCGCCATAGGTGAGGTAAGGCATATCGGTCTTGATGCCGAGATCCCGCTCAAGATAGTCATTGATAGATGTAATGAAGGGTGCGTTAACGGCCTGATCACTGGGATCGCCGAGAGACATCTGACCCACATGAGTCTCGTCTTTGCCTATAAGCCGACCATCGTATCGACCAATCGTCAGGCCCTCATCGCGCAGAAGTTCGCGGAAGTAAGCGAACTCAGTAACTTTCAAGTTTGATCCAAGACAGTACTTCTTGGTTAGGCCAAGGTAGAAGGCCAACTTTGTCGCAACTTGATCCCGTTGGGCATCTGTCAGGCTATCGCCCAGAGATAGCGCCGGGCCATAGACATTGTCTGTCCATTTGCGCACCTCGGTCACGAACTCCCCGATGTCCTTGTACTTTTCGTGCGATACCTTTTTGTGATACCAGGCGCAGGCGGCCATACTCGGCAGAAAGCCGGTGTAAGTCGCATCATTCCCACGCAGATTACTTAGCGTGAGATAGTTGCTGGTACCGGAGATGCTCACAAAACCGCTGACTGCCACACCTGAGTCAAAAAGACTGGAACACAGGCCCGATCCTCGGATGCCACCATAGCTCTCACCTGCAATGAATACGGGCGATCGCCATCGGTGATGCTCTTTCAACCAGCCCTTAACAAATTCGGTAAAGGCAGCGATGTCTTCTCGAACTCCAAAAAACTTCGTCCCCAGTTCATGCTTCATCACTCGGCTGTAGCCCGCTGCGGGTGCATCTACACAGACCATATCGGTAAAGTCGAGCCAGCTCTCATCGTTATTCACTGGTGTGTAGGGTGGTTTAGGTAGTGAGCCATCATCGTTCATAGGAGCCCGTTTTGGACCGAGTGCGCCCATATGGAGCCAGAGCGTGGCACTTCCCGGACCGCCATTAAAAGCTATTGTCACAGGACGCGATTCGTCTTCGGTTTCTCCCTTTGTGTAGGAGACATAGAACATTCGGCATTCAACTTCGCCAGCCTCGTTGCGCAAAGGAATTTGCCCTGCAGTTGCTGTGTATGGAATGGACACTCCATGCAGTGTGGCTGTATGTTTTGTTACCGACTTTGTAATTTCATAGGAAACTGGCTTGGCGTCTGCCTCGACAGGTTTAACGGCAGTGGGGGCCGCTGGCGGTCCCTGACGCTGCTGTGCGAAAGCCAGGGAGCTTGCGCCAATAAGGCAAAGGGTAGAAATGGCTATCTTAATTTGCACGGATACAGTACCTTTCATTAATTCACAGGGGTGCGCTTAGCGCCCACCGAGGCCAGAGAGCGTCACTCCTTCAATGAAGTATCGCTGAGTGAAGAAGAAGAGCACAATTACCGGCATCATCACCAGTGTTGTCGCCGCCATCAGCATTCCGGGCTCGCTGCCGTGCGAAGAATTGAATAACTGAAGCACGTAGGAGAGCGGCATCTTCTCGGGCGAGGAGATGTAGATGAGCGGATTCATGAAGTCCTTCCACGCGCCTATGAACGTCATAATTGTCACAGCGGCCAGAGCTGGCTTAACCATGGGAAGCATCACTCTCCAGTAGGTGCCGAAATACGAGCAGCCGTCAATCTTAGAGGCGTCTTCAAGCTCCTTAGGAATCCCCATAAAGAATTGGCGCAGCAAGAAGACGTTAAAGGCTGCCGCAAAGAAGGATGGTACCCAAAGAGGGTAGAGCGTATCAATCCAGTGCAGATTTCGGAAAATAAGGAAGCGCGGCATCAT
>CAIXIX010000334.1 GCA_903919615.1 uncultured Chthonomonas sp. | reverse complement strand
GCAGGCTGCCTTTCAGCTATCGGAGGGTAACGGCGTAACGGGACCCTCACCTAACCTCTCCCTCGCCGCTCGCTTGGGCTCGCTAGGGAGAGGGATTGATACGCGCTCCGAATTCAGATCGCGCGCTTTTTGCGCACAATTCAATTGGTAGGATACCAATTACTCCTTTACCGAATTACCCACCTACCTCTACCTCACCTATCATTCGGGCGATTGGGCATTCCTCGCGTTAGGTCTGCAATGATCGGCGGCCGGTTCATCGCAAGCGCATGGTTCTCTAAAATATTCGTATTCAGATCTGGTGCCGTGATGTAACGGAAGCGGAACTGATGCTCTCCCTGATCGGTGAAGGTTCGGCGCGGCGCGATGCCATTGTGAGGGTCGTGATGCGCCATGATGGCGCTGCGCAGCAGTGTAAAACGTATCCGCTCCGGTGTTGCATCCAGCGCGTAGACTTCCGGCGTGACGATGCCGAACGCATAATCAGCATCGGTGGTCGTTTCGACCAGCACTCCATCGCGAATCGGCGCCTCGCGTCCGGTGAACGGGCGTTCTAGCCAACCTCCAAGAATGCCATCGATACGCCGGGAAGGCGTTCCTGGCAGCGTCTGCACAAGCTTCAGCAGCTTCCACTGCTCGCTCCAGTTCACGGTGAGGATCAGGTCTGCATAGCCAGCGGTATAGACCCGCCATTCGGTGGTGAGTACGCTCTTTCCGATCACGCCATGGGCGATACGCGATACCATCAGGGGTCCGCGATCCACTATCTCCGGCTTGCTCCACATCGCTTTTGCGACTTCCGAGCCGCTATAGCGATCGATAACGTGGGTCCAGGTGTCGGTCTTATCCTCAATCAGGCTTAGCTCCGGCAGAGGTAACTCGAGGCCCGTTTCGAACGTGAGAGTCGAATCTCCCAGGGTGATGCCGCCGGCGCTCAATGTCGTGTTGGAGATGCTGGCTTCGGTGGCGAAGGGTGCGAAGCCATCGAGCGCGATGCGCAGAACGCGGATACCGCCCGCAGGGATTTCGGTGTTGAAATGCAGATTGATGATCTTGCCTGCGAGCGCTTCAGAGTGAAGAATCTGGAACGGCACCGCGTCGCCTTGCTCGTCAAGCAGGCGCCAGTCGTTGCCCCATGCCTGCCAGTCCAACCATGGCGAGAAATCGATTGGACCCTTATAATCCTGCTCGGAGCTGTTAAAGAGCACAATGCGCTGCAGCGGGTCGTCGGGCAGGGCCAGCAGTTTTCGCCGCAGCCCCTCATGCAGGATGGTTTCGCTCACATCCTGCGCGTAGCCAAGCTGCGCCAGCGGATAGCTGTAGGCCGAGGGCAGACAGGTGCCGCCGAGGGTATCGTGGAACTGGTTAAAGGCAACCCGCTTCCAGGCCTCGTGTATCTGCTCCGGCGCTCCGGGACCTGCTCCTGCAGGATCGGAACTGGCAAAAAGCTCCGCCTGATGCACGCGATGCTCCGCTTTGCGCAAGGCAGCTTTCATAGGTCGGTAAACCGAGTAGCAGCCGATCGCGTGGTACTGAAGCTCCCCGGTAACCAACGGCAGAGATTCACGTTGTGACCAGATCGCATCGAAATAGCGCTGTGGAGAAGAGAACTGCAGCTTGATGCCTTCAAACGCATTCTCATGCTCCTGGAACCAGGCGATGAGCCGCTCGGTTGGGCCGCCGCCATGATCGCCAAAGCCTGCGAAGAGCATCGTATGGTCGATGCCTTCCGGCAGCGCCTCAACCGCATTGAAGATACGTTTCTCATCGACGTTGTTGCCGAGAGTATAGGAATCGACAATTCGGAAGGTGACCACCTCAGGCCCACCCTCAAATCCGCGCCATCGGAAGAGGCAGGCTGGCAGCTCCATCTCGCGCACGCCCGGCCGCATCATCACATAACGGTCCTGCCCTGCAGCTTGCATCAGGCCCGGGAGCGCCGCAGAATGGCCAAAGCTATCCACGTTGTAGCCAATGCGCGGCATCTTGCCGAAGCGGCTCTCGAAATACTCCTTGCCCAGGCTGATCTGCCGCTCCATCGCGAAGCCACTTGGCTGATTGCAGTCCGGCTGAATCCACCATCCCCCTATCGGCTCCCATCGACCGGCAGCGATGTGCGCCTGAATGCGTGCGAATAGCGCAGGATCCAGACGCTCCACGGCATCGTAAACCCAGGCCTCGCCCCGTGTAAACACAACATCTGGATGGGCGTCCAGGCGATCGCAGGCGCTTCGGCAGGTGGCGAAGGTCTCATCGAGGCCGCTCTGCCAGGGCCAGAGCCAGATGGGATCGATGTGTGCATTGAAGACAACGTGGACGGTTTTCATCTCTATCCTCTTAGATAGTTGCTTTATGTGGCGGCAGCCGCCAATGGGATTAGTTGTATATTCGTCGTTTGGGTGGGTATTCCATCCGGATTAATTTGTTTGGAGTGGTAGGTATGTGATCTTCGTTGTGTTTGTTACGCTTCGATGGAAGCGTCTCCAGCGTGGAATCTCTTATAAGGGGCCTGCCCGTTGGGATACTTTGCGTGCGACTCTTCCCTGCGGAGCTAGTTCCCTCTCTTCCGGGTATCTTCTTCATACAGGTTTTCATGGGAGGCTGTGCAATGCCGGGTAATGCATACCGTCGTTTCTCTATTGCGTTTCTAATGCTATATGCGTTTGGGAGCCTTTCGCCGAGTGCGGAGGCTCAACTCCGGCCAGACCGCGGTTATCATGGCATGGTTGCAAGCGCGAGCAGCATCGCTTCTCAGGTTGGCGCAGATACTTTGAAGCAGGGTGGAAATGCGATTGACGCGGCGTGTGCTGTTGGCTTTGCGCTGGCGGTGGTCTATCCAGCTGCCGGGAATATCGGTGGCGGAGGCTTCATGTTGATCCGCCTGGCGGATGGCCGAACCACCGCTGTCGATTATCGAGAGACAGCGCCAGCGGCAGCGCAGCACAACATGTATCTGGATACCACAGGCGCGGTAGTTCCCGGTCTCTCACTCGTAGGGTATCGCGCTGCCGGTGTGCCAGGGACCGTTTATGGTCTTGGCCTCGCTCAAAGGAAATACGGAAAGCTGAAATGGGAGCAGGTGGTCGAGCCCGCACGCAAACTGGCGGCCGAGGGCTTCCCCGTTAGTAAGGCGCTGGCGGATAGCCTGCTCAACAGCAAGAACCTCGCCCGATTTCCCGAAAGCAGGTTACTACTCAGGCATCTACTCGTGATAATATCCGAGCGGGTTCCTGTCGATAATTTTGATTTGTAAAAAAATCTTTGGATTTCACAGAGTCATTTGGTAGGCGGATGGTGAATCT
>CAIXIX010000333.1 GCA_903919615.1 uncultured Chthonomonas sp. | reverse complement strand
TGTTCTAGGATGCGGCTCCACTCTTCATCGGATAAGTTGGTAAGAGTAACGTAATTCCCATGCATGAACGAGAGGCGAAAATCGTCATCCATTAGGTAAAGCGATCGGCGCATCTTTTTCGGCTGTTGGTGAATGAAGCAGAAAACGCACTTGTTTACGCATGTGTGTACCTTATCACCAAGTTCAAACTCAAACTCGATCCCGGCATCCTCATCGATTCGCTTTCGCATCGAAAGGTCAAGTTCGATGCCATCTCTTTCAACATGGAGCGCCAGAAGAGACGCGGATGAGTGGAAACGGTAGTCAAGGATATCCAGCACGCGCTTGCCGTCAATCGCTTTCAAGATGTCGCCTGTCCGGACGCCTGCTCGAGATGCAGGGCTGCCCGCTTCTACACTTGAAACGATGAGGGCGTTAATGGGTTTGATTTGGATTTCGGTCATGGCAGCATCATTCTACTTTACCGCAGTAGGTATTGCAACTTTTTGGCAGTAGCTGAGCGCCGTGCGTGTTATACTCAATAATCATTTTTCGTCGCGCTCTGAATCACGGGAGGTTGCTTCGTCTTGATTCGCAATTGTATAAACGTGGTCCGCGGCCACAAAAGCATTTGGCTTGGCGGCGGCGCGCTAGCGCTCATCCTCGGGTTCAATGCAGTCAGTATGGCTCAGAAAGCTCCGGACAAAATTCCGTTGAGTTATGAGGCCTATGATGGCTGGCGGGCGATTGCGGGAACTCAGCTGTCGCGAGATGGGAAATGGGCAGCCTACGCACTTACTCCCGAAGATGGCGACTCCGAACTCGTCGTGCATGGCTTCACCGATGGCGTTGATCACAAACGGGCTCGTGGTACAGCGCCCCAGTTTACCTATGACAGTCAGAACGTTGTGTTTTCAATTAAGCCGGCCAAGTCTGCATCAGACGAAGGCAGTTCGGCGCCGAAACCTGGCGCGGAAGATAAGGCGCCATCGGGCATCGGGGTGATGCGTCTAGCGGATGGCAAAGTCACTGCTGTGACGCGCGTGTCGAAGTTCCATCTCCCGGAGTTGAATGGCCGATATCTCGCTTACATTAAGTTGCCAGCGCCTAAGCCAGCTGTCAAGGACGAACCAAAGCTGCCAGCAGCGTCCGCGCCGCCTGGCGCTCCACGTCGGGCTGCTTCAGCTACTGCTGAAACGCAAGCCAAGGCCACTGAGCCCGTTGCAGGACAGCTAACCATTCTGGATTTAAGTTCTGGCGATAAGGTGACAATTGCTGACGTGGTTGAGTGTTACTGGAGTCGCGATGGAGCACGACTTGGCTATATTGTATCCTCCGCAGATGATGCTAAGAACGGCGTCTATATTCGCGAGATGGCGGATGGCAGCACGATTTCCCTTGGTTCGGGCAAGGCGGAATATAAGTCGTTTACGTTTGATCGACCAGGAAAGCAGGCAGCGTACCTTAGCGGAACCATCGCTAAAGGCAAGCCGACCGAATACGCACTGCAGTATTGGACTCAAGGCGCTACCCATGCAACCGCGCTGGTTACGAATAAGACGTCTGGCATCTCACCGGGAAATGTTGTCAGCGAAAACGGTACTCTCCGATTTTCTCACGATTCGAAATACATCTACTTCGGCGTAGCGCCAATGGCACAGCCTGAATCCGCCAATCTTTCACAACGACCGAAAGTCGATATCTGGTCGTGGAAAGATGACTACCTGCAGTCTCAGCAAAAGGTGACAGCAGAGGCCGACAGAAAACGTACCCTGCTATCGGAGGTTACTCCGTCAGATGGTAAGACGCAGACACTTGCTAGCACAGAGATGCGCACCGTCGAAACTCCCGATGAGCTCGACTTGGCTATAGGCGTGGCTGCACAGCCTTACCTAAAACTCCGATCTTGGGATGCGGACTTTGCCGACTATTACCTGATTGATCTCAAGACTGGCGCGAAACAGAAACTGCTCGAAAAGAGCCGATACGGCGCGACGATTTCGCCCGCTGGTATGTATGTAACGTATTACACCGGCGATCGCCGTGCTAACTTTGCACGCCGGCTAAGAGACGGTAAGGTCGTAAATCTGACGGCGAAGATCAGAACGAAGCTGTTTAACGAAGAGGACGATCATCCAGAGCCTCCCGCACCTTATGGCGTTGCCGGCTGGACCGCCAATGATGGCTCAATCCTCATCTACGATCGATTCGATTTGTGGCAGGTGTGGCCCGAGACTGGCGACGCGCAAAACGTTACGGCTGGAGCGGGCAGGGCTCTAAAGGAAGTTTATCGCTATATCAAACTGGATCCCGAAGAGCGTACCATCCCTGTTGGGAAACCTTTCTTACTGACCTTTCAAAATGAAGCTACCAAAGCGTCAGGGTACGTGAGCCTGACGATTGCTGCAACCAAGACCGCAAAGCCTGTGGCGCCAAGAAAGCTTATTTCGGCGGATAAGATGCTGAATGGCCTGATAAAGGCGCTCGCGGCGGATCGATATCTGTACACGGCACAGACCTATTCAGAATTCCCAGACCTGTGGGCAGCTGGATCGGACCTAAGCAACCCATCTAAACTCTCTAACGCTAATCCACAGCAATCCAAGTACATTTGGGGCAAAGAAGAGCTGATCCATTTTAATGGACTGGGCGGAAAGCCCCTTGATGCAGTTCTGATCAAACCGGACAACTTCGATCCGACACTAAAATATCCGCTGATAATTAACATCTACGAGAAGGAGAGCCAGGGCTTGCACGCCTACCATCGGCCCGCGCCCGGCACGAGCCTTTCCATTAGCCGGTATGTGAGCAACGGCTACGTGGTTCTCCTACCAGACATCATCTACAAAACGGGCAAGCCTGGTGACAGCGCCTTACAGTGCGTGCTGCCCGCGATTCAGAAAGTTGTAGACCAGGGCTATATTGATCCCCAGCGTATTGGCATCCAGGGACACAGTTGGGGTGGTTATGAGATTGCCTACATGGTTACTCGCACCTCCGTTTTCCGGGCCGCTGAGGGGGGCGCTGCCGTTGCGAACATGACCTCGGCTTATGGTGGAATCCGGTGGGGTGCTGGAATTTCACGCGCCGGCCAGTACGAGCACGGACAGAGTAGAATGGGGACTACGCCGTGGGAGAATCCCACTGCTTTTATTGCGAATTCGCCTATATTTAACGTCGACAAGATCACCACACCGTTCTTAACTATCGCGAACGATGCTGATGGGGCGGTGCCATGGTATCAGGGAATCGAATTCATTACTGCAATGCGACGGTTGGGCAAAGAGGCGTATATGTTCTCGTACAATGGCGAGGATCATAACCTGGTTGGACGCGAAAATCAGAAGCATTGGACGGTGCACATGGACGAGTTCTTTGACCACTTCTTGCTTGATAAACCGATTCCGGACTGGATGTCAAAGGGTGTCCCTTACCTCGACCGCGCAAAGCGCGACGTCAAACCTCTTTATCAGTCGCCTAAAAGCACGGCAAAAACGAGCGTTGCGGCAGGAATTGAGGATGATTCCGGTCAATAGTGACAGAGCTATCCCTATGTGTGAGGAGTTTTATGACAAAAGAGATTACACGACGGCGCCTGATTCAGAATGCTGCTGCGACGGGTCTCGGAGCAGGCATCTGGCTTGCATCAAGCCCAGCCCATGCATCCCGCCGAATTCTTGGGGCCAACGATCGTCTGAATATCGGTGTTGTCGGTGTTTCTGGTCGCGGTCGAGACAACCTGGGCGGCGTTGAGGAAGAGAACATCGTCGCACTGTGCGACATTAATGACGACAGTCTGGATCGTGCGAAGCAAGACCACCCGAATGCGAAACTATATAATGACTTCCGCAAAATGCTTGAGCAGAAGGACATTGATGCCGTCGTAGTGAGCACTCCTGATCATGTTCACGCTGTAGCGGCGGCGGCAGCCATAAAAGCTGGCCACCATATCTACTGCGAAAAGCCTCTTGCGCACTCTGTTTGGGAAGCACGACGCGTTACTGATCTAGCACGTCAGCACAAGCGGGCCTCTCAGATGGGCACTCAGATCCACGCGCTTTCCAACTACAGACGCGTGGTCGAGATCATTCAATCCGGCGCGATTGGCGATATAACGGAGGCACATTCCTGGGCGGACCGCGTCTGGGCTGGCAACGGCCACCCGGCCGAGACGCCTCCCGTTCCAAAAAACATTCACTGGGATCTTTGGCTTGGGCCAGCCAGGGAGCGACCATACAATCCGGCATATATTCCGGCCGAGTGGCGCGGGTGGTGGGATTTTGGGAACGGAACCGCTGGCGACATGGGTTGCCATCATATGGATCTGCCTTTCTGGGCATTAGGTCTGCATGCTCCAACGACGATTACGGCAGAGGGACCGCCTGTGAGTGAGGAGAATGCGCCAGTTTGGATGATTGCGCATTTCGATTTTCCTGCGCGCGATAAGCAGCCACCCGTAAAGCTCAACTGGTATAACGGTGGAAAGCGACCGAGCTACTTCGCCGAGGGCAAGGTGCCGAAATGGGGCGATGGCACGCTATTTGTGGGAACCAAGGGTATGCTGCTGGCGGACTACAGCTCTTATGTTCTGCTGCCAGAGACCGACTTTAAGGACTATGTACCGCCGAAGCCGACTATCCCGGACTCCATAGGGCATCACAAGGAGTGGATTGAGGCCTGCAAGCACGGAACGCCTACGCTCTGTAACTTCGATTACTCAGGCCCCCTCGCAGAGACGGTTCTTCTCGGCTGTTTGGCATACCGAACTGGCGCGACGATTGAGTGGGATGCCAAGAACCTGAAGGCGAAG
>CAIXIX010000332.1 GCA_903919615.1 uncultured Chthonomonas sp. | reverse complement strand
GAGCAGCGAGGTCTGCTCGATTCTACATTAGTGGTGATGATGGGTGAGTTCGGGCGGACACCGTGGCTAAATACCAGCAGGGGCCGCGATCACTACCCGGATGCATGGAGCCTTGCGCTGGCTGGCTGCGGCATCAAACGGGGTGTCGTGGTCGGCGCGACAGACCCCGATGGCGTTGAAGTCGTCGATAAGCCATTTGATGAGAAGAACCTCTTCGCAACTATCTTTACTGCTTTAGGCATCGATCCATACGCAGAGTACGACGATCCAGAACTGGCATCATTCCACCGTGTCGAAGATCACGCAGCTCCAATTCGGGAGGTGCTGGCATGAGCGCTACGAACATACCGTCAGCAGCACAGAACTACAAGTTGACCCCAGCAGGGCAGGTTTCGCTGCCAACCGCGGCGCTCGCGATCGATGCCCTGCCCGATGGTACGATGTTTGTCGCGTGCATGGATGGCGGAATATACAGAGTTTCGGCAGATCTCAAATCGAAGACGCAGATTGGCAAACACGCCAGCTACGCCAGCGGCGTACAGGTGGTCTCTGGTCAGAACCTGGTTGTCAGCGCTGGTTACGATGGCACACTTAACTGGCTTCGCCCTATCAAGACCGATCCCATTCGAACGGTGCAGGCGCATAACTTCTGGTCGTGGAGAATGCGCACCTCGGCGGATGGCAAACTAACAGCAAGCGTAACCGGGCAGTACACCGCTGGTGGATACAAATACGAGCCCGCACCTGAGAAAGAGCCGAGCGTACGGGTTTATGATACCGCCACTGGCAAGCTCATCCATTCCCTGCCGCATGTTCCGCCAACGCTCTCCGTTGCGTTCAGCCCCGATAGTCGCCTGCTCGCTGCGGCGAATATAATGGGCGAAGTGCGGATCTGGGATACAATCACGGGCAAGCTGCAGTCAACCTTCACCACGCCCGATTTCACCTGCTGGGGGATCATTAAGAGCCACCATTATATCGGAGGCGTCTTCGACATGCGCTTCAGCCCTGACGGAACGGAGCTGCTTTTGTGCGGAATGGGACCGATGATAGATCCGATGGCTGGCAACGGCAAACAGCTATGGCAGCGATACTCAGTTACCGGATCTCCGAAAAAGCTGGGGGAGATTGCCGATAAAGAAGGCGGCCATGGATTGATGGAGGCAGTGCTCTACCATCCGGACAAACCTGTATTCCTGATGGCAGGCCGATTGGCACAGGGAAACTGGAACACGGCGCTGTTTGATCGTGCATCAGGAAAGCTTGTCGCTTCCACGGATGCTCATCTCCGCATCACCGGCGCCTGCTGGCTAAAAGGCGGAGATATGGTAGCGCTCTGTGGCGCCACCTCTCAGGAACGACCCGTAAAAGGTATATGCCCGAACTTCGGACATATCAAGCTGTTTAGCATCGCGTAAGCTAGTGTTTGTTTACTGATATCTTTGAGACATTGCTGGCAAGTCATGTGCGTTTCTTACCGTATTCATCTGGCGTGGAGAAGCCTGCCCTCATCCGGCAGGCGACAAAAGTCCCTCTACGCGCGAGAGGTAGCAAGACAGCCACGCATTGCACTAATCGCCTCTTTCCGCTTGGCTCCCGTGTCCTCTACCCTCGCCGCAGCGCAGCAAGGAATAAAGAGGGAAAGAGGCACGCTCTGGCGCGTTAGAGAACACGGAAAGGGATTAGGGTGAGGCCAGAACTCGGATTGGCCGCAGTGACTTCATTGTATACACGTCATACAGAGGATCACACCGCCCTCATCCGGTAGGCGACAAAAGTCCCTCTACGCGCGAGAGGTAGCAAGACGGACATGTACTGTACTAATCGCGTGGAGAGGGATTAGGGTGAGGCCAGAACTCGGATTGGCTGAAATGACTTCTCCGATGAACAATCATAGGAGCAATGATTCTTAGTGAAGAACGAATATCAACCGACGAGAGCCATCAGTTATCACATGCGCGACCGGGCGCAAACATTGCGCCATACCTCACCACCAGCAGAACAAGAGCTATGGAGTATATTGAGAAACCGACAATGCGGAGGCTACAAGTTTCGGCGACAAGCCCCGGTTGGTATTTACGTGGCAGACTTTGTATGTATTCCGATGAAGCTAATCGTTGAGCTCGACGGTCCTTCACATGACGGAACGGTTCGAGCCGATCTTGAACGAGAAGCCTACCTGAAAGCGCACGGGTTCCGGATACTAAGATTTACAAACCAACAGGTCCATGAAGAGCTTGAGGGTGTGTTTCAAATGATCTTTCGTGCTTGTGAGGGAGAATGATAATGATCCAGCAAATCGGCCTCACCCTAAATCCCTCTCCACGGATTCACAGGTAATTGCGGCTGCCTCTTTGCTCTCCCCGTGGAGAGGGACTTGAGCTTCCATCTCCGAATTTAACAGAAGCCCTCATCCGGTAGGCGACAAAAGTCCCTCTACGCGCGAGCGGTAGCAAAACAGCCATGTACTGTACCAATCGCGTGGAGAGGGATTAGGGTGAGGCCAGAACTCGGATTGTCTGGAATGGGCTTGTTGGCGGCTTCAAGCACTATTGCCTATCTCGCCCGACCAACAAATTTTTGGGAGCTTTGCCTTGCCTGATTTCATCCCCGGCCTCG
>CAIXIX010000331.1 GCA_903919615.1 uncultured Chthonomonas sp. | reverse complement strand
TGAAGCCATTGACTATCAAGGACCTCTTGATAACGGACCGCTAGCCCGAATTACTCATGAAATTCGTAATGCACGGGCGCAGCAAGCGGCGCGACTACCATTCGTGAATAATGCAGACCACGCGGCACGCGTGTTTTCAGAACCGTGTCGTGATGATCACCTACATTGATTTCAAGTACTGAACGCAACATTTCGCCGCGATGCTTTTAGTCGCGCCGGTACCCGGAGTGGGGCCCTGTGAAGGATAAAAGGGCAGAAGTAGGGGAAATGGTGAAGGCACCAGATGAGATTGCGTGGCCGGCATCACCTGTGGCGCCCAAAAGGAGATTGCCTCGTGATATTCGTCGTCCGAAACCTGGTGTCCTTCAAGCTGCTGACTTCCTTACTGGCAGTTGCAACTTTGGCAGTTGCCGTCTCCCCGTGCAGATCAGATAATGAGCAAAGCGTGATAACGAAGCATTCGGACGGTCTGCATGGTTATATCCATTACAACACATCGGGGCGCGACAAGGGGACATTTAGCGCCGGGATCGGATTCTACTCGGCAGTTTGGGCCCTAACTGACCAGCCGCTTGCCGGGTTCCAGATCGGCTTGCCGGGCTGCTGGATTCTGCCGGATAACTCGGACGACAAAGACGTTCCGCTGGCTCCCGAGGGCACGCTAGCTCGTACATGGAAGGAGCGCGGCCCAACCTGGAGCAGCGTTTTTCAGACCGTGGAGGGTGGGCTAGGTTATTGGGCAGGCAACCATTTCCGCTACGGCTGGCCGAAATTTAGCATGAACGCAACACCCCAGTGCTACGATTATGAGGTAGGTTCGCCGGGATGGTCGTTCTTCTACAGCGACAAGTCCCTCCCGGATAACAGGCTGAGTATCGCACAACTGAGTAATCGTCTCCTCATCCCTCCGGATGGCTTGCCGTTCCAAGATGGGCACGATGGGCAGTTCCTGGGTTACGCCTGGCTGGCTCTGCCTTTCACAGCGCCAACTTTGGGCGATCCACCTACCGGCGACCAGAGCTGGACCTGCTTCCTCAATGCCGCCAATTTCAAAGGACCCATTGCGTTTTATGTGCCCCAGACATGGAGCAAGATTGCCGCGCTGTTCAAGCAGCCGTACCTGAATGGCCGTGGACTGGATTCAAGGCCCGGCGAAGTGGGTGGCGGCGCTATTGAGATCAATACGGTGCCGCGCTTCGAGGCGCACGACTCCAAAGGAGCCGTGTATTCTCGGATTCCGCGGCTGCACTTCCCGGTAGACAAAGACGGCCGCGCCGTCCTGGTGCAGGATGTAACGTACTTCGGCAAGTCTGCTCTATATGATGCGGTAAAACGCTGGCGAGACGAGGGGGTACCCTGCTCTGGTGCCTTCGATCCTACCGGCGCCTCGAAGCCGGTTCTGACTACCAGCCCTACGCGCTACGATCAGGCGAGTAAGCCGATCACAGGCGTCGAGAGTGTATGCCTTACCAAAGTGTTCTCCGGTAACCGATGGGGCGTGGAATGGTTCGATAACCCGATAGCCCGTGCGGGATACCTGCCTGAATACTACAGGAAAGACGGAGAGAGCTGGACACCGGTCTCACCCGATGCGGTGCCTTCCGAGACCGGACTAGCTGCGCAGAGGTTCGAGGTCGCAAGGAAGGGATCCGACTACGTCACGCCCAACACCAGCGCCTGGAGGATGCCCGGGCCAGCTACAGCGACGACAACCGTTAATCTGGCAGACGGATCGCGGGTTACCTACGCCTGGTACCGATTCATCGATCAACCTGTGTTTCAGCAGTACCGCTTGCCTGAAGGGGAAAAGCAGCGCCTTCAGAAGTTAATCAGCGAAATTCATGCACGCTGGACGATTAATCGAGAGTATATGCCTTCGCCGACTGGCGGGTCTCTCGTGAAGCTCGATCCAGCGCTAGTCGTAACGCCTCCGAAGGGAATGGAGCACGGGTACGTTCCCATCGTCGTGGGTCAGCGTGCGCGCGATTAAAAGGGAAAATCATGATCAATGTTCGACGGCGCGCGCCGAACCTAATGTTTCTGGCGACACTAAGCGTGGTATTCGGGTCTGCCGGCCAGGCTTTGGCCAGACCTTTGAAGGTGTTTATTCTGGCAGGACAGTCGAACATGCAGGGGCATGTTAACCTGTCGACATTGGATTCCATGGCCGATGATCCAAAGACCGCCTCCATCCTCAAGGAGATGCGCAATGCCGACGGCACCCCTGTGGTCTGCAAGAATGTCTGGATTTCGTCGATTGGGTGCGGCGGTGATGACACGACTGAGCAGAAAGGCAAATTGACAAATGGCTTTGGCGCCTCGACTCAGGAGATTGGGCCAGAATATACGTTTGGCATCTATGCGGGAAAACTTCTCCGCGAGCCTATCCTGATCATCAAAACTGCGTGGGGCGGCAAGGACCTGCATACCGATTTTCGACCACCCAGCGCCGGGCCGTTCGTCTGGAGCGACTTCGAGTTTAACGCTCGTAAAAATCGTGGCGACGACATGGACAAGGACAAGGCTGAGAAGATCAAAGCAACCGGTGTGTACTACCATCTGATGCTCGAGCATGTGCGGAAGGTTCTGGCGGACATCAAACGGGTAGTGCCCGATTACGATCCGAAGCAAGGATATGAACTGGCCGGTTTCGTCTGGTTTCAAGGTTTCAATGATCTGGTCAGCACGTGGACATATGACAAGGGTAACCAGCCCGGCGGGTACGACATGTATGGCCATCTGCTTGCGGACTTCATTCGCGATGTGCGCAGGGATCTGAAGGCGCCGAAGCTGCCCTTTGTAATTGGAGTTATGGGGATTGGCGGCTTAAAAGAAGATGAGAAGGCGGGGAGCATGAAATACTTCCGCCGGGCTCAAGGTGCCCCAGCATTGCTTCCTGAGTTCAAGAAAAATGTGGTCGCGGTACAAACTGCACCTTACTGGGATGACGATTTAGAAAGTGTGCGAACGCGGCTGGAGCGTCTCTGGCCAAAGATGGACGCGAAGGCGGCTGAGGCAGCTAAAAAGAACCCTAACATGACCGGGGAGCAAGTTGAGGCGGTCAAGATGACGGTCGCAGCTGAGGACTTCACTCCAGATGAGATGAAGCGACTTAAGGCTGTTTCCAACGGTGGCTACCACTATCTAGGCGCCGCACGGATTATGGCGCCGATCGGTAAGGCCTTTGCGGAGGCGCTCTCAGGCGTAAGACGTAGTCATTGAAGTGTTCACGCCAGCAGATCCACCTTCGCTTCGGATTGTGTCCTCATGGATCTGGATGACGTATTGCAGGCTGAGGAATCGAATCATTACGTTGCCTATTTGGCCAGGTTTTCCAGCATTGTCTTGTACCGTGGCCGCAAACGGGCAATTCGCTCGGTCAGCTCGTCGCTGGAAATACCGACGTTGGCCGGCGTGACGACTAGTGATCCCCCGTGGATCGTTACGTTGAGGGGAGTATCGGCTGAGATATTCAGGGCGTCCATCATGGTCTTGTCGAATACTAACGCAACGCTGTTACCGTGCTTTTGCAAAAGTTTGGTCAAATCCTGTGCCTCCTACGGTAGTAACATTGTTATAACACACTCCCTTAAGACGAGTCAAAAACTTTGCAGACTGAGGTCTGCGTATCGCTTTGCTTTTTGTTGAATAAACTTTGGCGACTGGGAATGAGCTGTGCAGGGCACCGGTTGCGGCTGTACATGTGCAACAAAATATGGGCTGTGAAGCGGAAGGTAGAAAGCGAGTTGCTGCCTATTTTGCGAGGACTGTGTCCAAATAATGACCGACTTTGTCGGCCCAGAGCCGTCCATGTTCGCGCTGACCATTGCCGTTGAAGTGGACACCGCTGCGGTACTCCTCGCGCAGCGTATCCGTGTCCGGCCCTTCCAGTGAGATGCCACTGTCCCAAAGTTTTTTCATCGCGGCGCGAAATTCGGGATCGGATGGGTCGCCAACATGGTAGGTTGTCTGAGCGGTGATCCACGGCACGGACCACTCGGCCTTCCGCTGAGACTCGTGGATGAGCATTGTCATGAACTCGAAGTACTGTTCGCCGGTAATCTGACGTTCCGCAGGATAGCCAGCGCGCGCCTGCCCGGCATCGCTCTCCCCCTGGTGCCAGAGCACCGCTCGGAATCCGTGCAGTCCAAGCGCGGAAAACCGATCTGTCAGCCGGTTAAATAGCCCGCCGTCGCTCTCCCACAACCCCGGGGCAATCAGCTTCATTCCACCCGTGGTTGGCTCGTTTCTTACACGGAAGCCCTTCGGCAGGAACTGGCGGACGCTGGTGCCGCCCTGTCCCGTGCTTGCAATACCGATTGGCACCTGGAATTTTTTCGCGAGAGCGTCTCCAAATGCCGGAATAAAGCTCCCGCCTGTTGATCCGTCGCAGCCGCCCTGCGGATCGTTGGCGAGACGCCATGAATTGCCATCAAAAGACGATACTAGCCCTCTTTCTGGCTTTAGCAGTTCGGCTCCGTAGTTGGTCGAGTTGGATTGACCCGAAACGACGAAGACTTCGCCCATTCCCACATGAGCAACCTGTGTCTCTGCGATAACGGTCTTGCCCTGATATGCCTGAACTTCTAACCGGTACCACCCGCCCGATTTTAAATAGACCTTCTTCGAAAAGCGATGCGTCGCCGTTGTAACCGGCAGGTCTATCCACCGCTCTTTTAACGATGGTGCACCAGAGTTGCTCCGCCAACGGAATCGCGCTTTCGCGGCAACCGGCAGTGTTCCCGTGATCAGTAGTGTTCCCTGTGATCTTTCGGTGCGCTGAAATACCTGATAATCCTGGGGAGATATGATTGTAATAGCGCCAGGTTCGGCCGGCTTCGTTGCATCAGCGCCGGTTGAGGTTGCATGTGCAGCGAGATGGGCGATGAGCATGATGGAGGCAATGGTTAGTGAGATTGGTTTAGACATCTTGGACTTTGCGGACGGGGTGGAGTTATCTGGAAGCAACCGAATACCCGCGTGGGGACAGAATTCGCTTTTTAGAGTGCTTTGTCATCATGTTGTTTGTCGTGTATAGGTGTCTGTACAGAACACGGTCCAGTTTCCGTCACGGTTGGTCTGCTCGATGCGGCTCGTCCACGAACCCGTATCGGCATGCCAGCTGTAAGTGTTTCTCAACTCTGAGTCGGCTTCTTTCCATGTGAAGACGATCGAGTTGTCGGTTTGGTGGCCGACGCCGAGAACTTCAGGAAGGGTCCCGCCGAATGTATCCAGCCAATGAATAGAGTAGCTTTGGTCTGAATCCATTCTCGTGATGTAAACGTGCGCGGCGTATGAAGCGGGAACTGCCAAATCCTCCATCTCAATTCGAAGCCAATGGCCATTGAGGACCCATTCAATGCGAGCGGCATTCTCAGCAGTTCTATTCGGAAACAGACGCAATATGCGCCAGTTGCCGACCATTTTTGCCAGTAAATCATCCTGCATGATCCTTGTCTCCAAATCTGTTGGTTTCATAGTCAGTGCGAGATCACTGAATGCTAATCACAGGTTCAATTGCTCCTGCGTGTCAATGAGATCGTACCCGTTGTCTGGCTCCTCGTTGCAATTTGAGCGATATTTTGAAGCCCAGCGCTCGTCGATACCTTTGACTACCGCAAATATGCAATCGACAGCCGTTAACCTCTGTGGATGCGGCGAGTACAAATACCGCCTGAACGGTTACAATAGGACTCTGGTGAAAGGAAACTGAATGCCTTCTGATCGGCCGATACATCGATACAACCGATTACAGCGCGCCGTTCTGCTGTTCCGTCACTACGGCAGAACACGAATCGGCGTCCCTCTTTCTGCGCTAGTCCTGCTGGTCTCCTGCGTAACGGTCGGTTTAGTCCTGATTGGCGCATTTAGTTACGTGATTGCCTGTGGATTGACTCATCTCTTCCCTGCTCAATTTGTGCTTGAACGCGATTTTCTTAACCTTTCCGTGCCGTGCATGGTGCTGATCGGGATTCCTGTGGCGGCCTATGTATCCAGAAACTCCGATAAATGGGAAGCGAACCTGCTCACGGCTATGACGGCTCCGCCACCAGAGGCGGTTAGCGCAACGCTCCCCGACGCCAGAATTCTGGTTCGGGCTACCGTGACCGTGCGCACCGACGCATTGCTAACGCCGGCCGGTACGGTGCAACCAACAGCCCAGCCAGATGTGCTTTTGCGACCTTCGCCTCTCGAAGCGTCGGCTCGCGTTGAAAGTTCTGGCTAAACAGTTACGTTCTGCTCTGCCCAGCGGACAATCCCGCGTGACATCCCCCTAAAGATGAAGTAGTGGAAGGGAACCAACGCATACCAGTAGAGTTTGCCCCAGATATTTCCAGGCTCATAATAGGCGGCTTGAATCAGTTGGCGTCCACTGTCAGAATCATCAAGGATTTGGAACTCCAACCAGGCTCGACCTTTCACCTTCATCTCTGCGCGCAGACACATGTAGTTGGGCGAATAATCCTCGACGCGCCAGAAGTCGATGGCGTCGCCGACCGAGACTTGAACCGGGTGACGCCGCCCGCGCCGAAGGCCGACACCGCCCAGGACACGGTCGATTTCCCCTCGTATCACCCACAGCCAGTCCGCATAGTACCAGCCTACGGAGCCTCCGATGCGCGCTAGCGCCATGTGCAGCGATTCTGCTGAAGCCGAGGTGTTGACGATCTGTTGGTCTCGAAGCAGCGCGTGATCCGGAATAGCCGATGAATCAAAGCTCTGGGGATGTTCACCACGCTGTGCGCCAGTCCAGCGCGTGGGCACTTCCAACTGTTCTGTTTCCCTGATGCCGCGCGCAACTGCTTCACGAAAGGGTGTCAGGGTAATTGGCATCAGGCGCTGCGCTTCGTCGTTCTCGCAGATAGTCTCAGTTTTCAGTCCCTCAATCAAGGGATAGGCGATGGAGGCCGGTATCGGCGTCATAATGTTGACCCAGTAAGCTGATATCCGTAGTGTCAACACGGGTACGGTAATAATGACGCGGTGCAAACCTTTCACTGATGCATAAGTCTGCATCATTTTCCTATAGGTCAGCACATCTGGGCCTCCGATATCGAGAATACGGCCTGCTGTCTCTGGCGTGTCCAGGGCGGCGATCAGGTAGGCCAACGTGTCGTCAATGGAGATCGGTTGAGTACGGGTCTCGACCCAGCGCGGGCAGATCATGATGGGCAGTTTCTCGGTGAGATGCCGTAGCATCTCGAACGAAGCGCTGCCGGCTCCGACGATCATTGCAGCACGCAGTTCTGTCACGGGAACGGATCCAGTCCGAAGCAGGTCTCCGGTCTGATGGCGGCTGTGCAGGTGCGCCGATGTCTCTACGTGGCGGCGGCCCAAGCCACCCAGATAGATGATGCGGTGAACGCCCTGCTCGGCAGCAATACGAGCGAAGTCCTGTGCGCTCTGCCTTTCGCGCTCTACAAAGCCTATTTCTCCGTCTCCCATCGCATGAATGAGGAAATATGCGACATCGATCCCCTTGAGAGCCGCGGGTAAGGTCTCTGGCCTTAGCACATCTCCTGCCACGATCTCTAACTGTCCTTCATAGCCAACTTCTTCGTTCCAACGTCCAGCTAGTTTGCGCGGATCGCGGGCCATGCAGCGGACCCGGTTGCCGTGCTGAAGCAGGAGCGGCACGAGCCGCCCTCCCACGTATCCGGTTGCTCCGGTTACCAATACGCTCAGTTTTTGCATGTCAGTCTATGTTCCGGTCCGACAGACCGGTCCTGTCTCCCTACAACGGGCATCACAATTTTGTGACCTTTAAAAACTCGTCTAAATGACGCATCTTGATGTTCCACCACAATCGAGGGTACCGTTCAGGTTGTGTGCAGTAGTTGCAGAACTGGACAGATCGGACTTCTTAGACAAATTCGGGGCTTTTGGACGGATCTCACGACCAGGCACGCTTGGTCTCGGTGCTAATATATAGTTGTAACTGCTCGCGTGCGCAACCATACCACGCCCCATCGATCGCGTTGCTGTCCGACCCTTCCGAAAAGACTGCAACGTACGAAATGTCCGCTTGTCACTGGATTAGGTGCTCGATTACCTGATGGAGATCCACTGCTTGATATCTGCAATCGCCAAGTACACTCGACCCGTTGTGTGTTTCATATGCATTGTGTTCTGCCTCCAACTGAACCGACTTGCTGCGGCGCAGGCAGTACCAGCGGGATCCGGCACTCTGACCCTTGATCGGATCTTTAATTCCGCCGAATTTCAGCCGCAGCACGGTTCGTTCGGACGTTGGAACGGCCCAAACTCCTACATAGCGCTCGAGGAATCTAAATCTTTACCTGGAGGCAGTGATTTCATCAGTTATGACGCGGATGGCGCAAATCGACGCGTGCTGCTTACTGCTGAGATGCTTGTGCCACAGGGCGAGAAGAAGCCAATTGAGGCAGCGAACTACACGTTCTCCGCGGATGGGAAGACCCTGTTGCTCTTTACCAACACGCAGCGAGTATGGCGGCAGTGGACTCGCGGAGACTACTGGGTCCTTTATCTACGGACCAAAAAGCTAACGAAGCTCGGAGGCGATGCGAAACCAGCGTCGCTGATGTTTGCCAAGCTCTCGCCGGATGGGCTGCGTGCGGGATATGTTTATGAAAACAACATCTACGTAGAGGATATCGAAAGCGGTCGGATTCACCGGCTTACATCAGACGGGACGAAACACATTATCAATGGCACGTCCGATTGGGTGTACGAGGAGGAGCTCGACGTGCGAGATGGGTGGCAATGGAGCCCGGATGGGCGAGACATCGCCTTCTGGCAGTTCGATACTACGGGCGTACCGGAGTACACACTCATTAACAACACGGACACCCTCTATCCTACAACCAGGGTGTTTGCATATCCAAAGACTGGTGAAACAAATTCCGCCGTGCGCATTGGAGTTGTTGGAGCGAAAGGCGGAAAAGTAAAATGGCTAAAGATCCCGGGTGACCCTCGCAATAACTATGTAGCGCGTATCAACTGGACCCCAGACTCAAAAGATCTGCTCGTCCAGCAGCTGAACCGCCTGCAGAACAGAGATACTTTCTTCGAAGCGGATCCGCGGTCGGGGCTAGTCCGTGAGATCCTTGTTGACGAAGACCCCGCATGGGTCGATACCTCGGTCGATTTCATTCCGGGCAGCGTTCACTGGCTGGATGGCGGCAAACAGTTCGCGTTTGTTAGTGAACGAGATGGTTGGCGACACCTTTATGTCGCTGCTCTCAGTGGCGGATCACCGAAACTCGTTTCGACCGGAAAATTCGATGTGATTAATGTTGAAGCATTCGATGAGCCGCACAATACCGTCTACTTTATGGCGTCGCCGGATAACGCAGCGCAGAGCTACCTGTATCGCGCGAAACTTGATGGCAGTGGCGCACCAGAACGGGTAACTCCTCGCGATGTTGTGGGCTCAAATGGTTACGAGTTCGCGCCAGGATCCCAGTATGCTGTTCATACCTGGTCGTCGCTTGGCGACCCTCCGCGCTCAGAAGTCGTAAAGCTGCCCGGACATGAGGCAGTCCGCACGCTTTCCGATAATGATTCCCTTCGGCGGAAGTTGGCAACCGTGCCGCAGGGGCCGAAGGAGTTCTTTAAGATCGATATCGGGGATGGATCGATGATGGATGCCTGGATGATCAAGCCGCCCGGCTTCGATCCTGCAAAGCGATATCCTGTGCTCTTCTATGTATACGGGGAACCGGCTGGCTCCACGGTTCACGATTCATGGGAGGGTGGAGCCTACCTTTGGGATCTGATGCTGGCGCAACACGGATACATCCTTGCCAGTGTCGACAACCGCGGAACCGACGTGCCGAAGGGTCGTGCCTGGAGAAAGGCTGCATTCCACAAGATTGGTCAGACTGCTTCCACCGATCAGGCTGTCGCCGCTCGCTGGATGCAGGCACAGCCGTTCGTCGACCCAACGCGAATTGGAATATGGGGATGGAGCGGCGGGGGCACGATGAGCCTTAACATGATCTTTAGGTACCCGAAGCTGTATCGCACTGCGATGGCGGTGGCGCCTGTTCCGGATATGCACCTTTACGACTCGATCTATCAGGAGCGGTATATGGGACTGCCAAAAGACAATGAGGAGGATTATCGGCTGGGATCGCCCATCAACTATGCTTCACAATTGAAGGGCAATCTGTTGGTAGTACATGGTACAGGAGACGACAACGTCCATTTCCAGGGAACCGAGCGGCTCATCAATGCGCTAATTTCCGCCAACAAGCCATTCACAATGATGGCCTATCCGAACCGATCTCACGGCATCTTTGAGGGCGAGAACACAACCCGGCACCTCTATGAACTACTGACGAGGTATCTGTTCGCTAATCTGCCACACGACTAGCTTCGCAGGGAACTAGCCTGGCAGGGAAGTGCGCGCAAGCGCACGCAATTGAGATGAAATTGCCAGCCTGGTACCTTGCATGTTACAATAGGCCCCTTCATGACTACATCGCACACTCAATCTGCACGCCAATCTCATGAACCTCGCATCGTAACGCCATCCGGGAGTCAGGAGTTCATCCTGTTCGCCTATACGGCGGTCCTGCTTGTGGTGTTTAATGTAGCAACTGCCGGGCTGACGGGACCAGCATACCAATCCATCCTGCAAAAGGGACTCAACCTCAAGCCAACAACACAATCGATTTTTGGTATCGTAACCGATATACCAAATATAGTGGGCTTTTTATTTGGTTTTCTTCGGGATCGCTGGAGACCCCTTAATCGTGGAGACCGCGGGTACTTTTTGGTTGTCCCTTTGCTGATGGCGGGCGTCAACTTTATGCTCGCTGCGGGGCCGTTCACGTACAACAGGCTCTTATGGCTCACGATCCTGGCGGCCTCTACGGGTGCGCTGTTGGGCGCCGCTACCAACGGTCTGCTCACCGCCATCGCACAATACAATGGAACGTCGGGACGCTTCTCAGTTTTGCTTCTGGTGGCGCCACGTTTGGTAAGCATATTTTCTAACTACTTCGGCGGCAAACTCGGCGATGCCGCGCATCAGCACCTTGCATTTGCTTTATCTGGAGTTCTCTGCTTGCCCATGTCGGCTCTCTCGTTCTGGAAGCCGCCGGTTGCGTTCGCTCATGAAAATGATCCGAAGATCCACGCCTCCGTGGAAGAAATTCGCATTGCAATTCGGCGGCTGTTTCGACACCGCGCAATCTATATGCCTGTGATCGTCTTATCTTTTTGGGCGTTTGCTCCAGGCTGGGGAACACCGCTCAATGTCTATCTCATCAAGAAGATTGGACTATCGGAGGCGAGTTTTGGCAACGTAATGGCAATGCTCGGAGTTGGCACTCTCGTCTCATCACTCGGTTATGTATTCCTTTGCAAGAGTTTACGGCTGCGTCCTTTGCTCTACTGGGGGACATTCCTGGGAGTTCTAGGCTGCCCGGTTTTTCTACTTATCCACTCACCAACCCAGGCATATGTCGTCGGGTTCCTTGCCGGCGTATCGTTAAGTATCGGCTTATGCAGTTTCAATGATCTGCTGATACGCTGCTGCCCAACAGATCTGGAAGGAGTGGCGTTTCTGCTTGTCCTCGCCGCGAGGTCTCTGGCAGCCGACACCAGCGATATATTCGGCTCGTGGCTGTATGAGAAGGGCGGTTTTGGTCTTGCGCTGGCCGCAACGACACTCACAACGGGCGCAATATTTGTTGTGTTGCCGTTCATCCCTCATGCCGTAACGGCGCATCGCGAAGGCGAGCGACTGAGTGAAACAGTTGTGGAACAGGATATCGAAGGAGCCAATTGAACACGATACTTATTTGCCGTATTCTTGCTGCTTCCGCGCTATTGGTGACGTCAATAAGTGCCAGCGCTTATTCGCCATCCAATGCAGATGCAGACAGTAAGACTGTGCGAGTCTTTATCTTCGCAGGGCAGTCCAACATGGTTGGGTCGGACTCCAAAGTCAAGGACATCAAACTCTTTCCACCATTTGTTGGGCTCGATATGCCTCAAGAGAAGGTGCTCTACTCATACAACATCGGCCGTGAAGACAAGTTAACCTCCAATGGCTGGGTGGCATTGCAGCCGGTGGATGGCGTCGTTGGGCCAGAACTTAGCTTCGCCAGAAAAGTGTCGCAACAGATTAAGGCGCCCATCGCCATCATCAAATGTGCGGCGGGTGGGACTACTTTGGGCGGCGATTGGAACCCTGACGATCCAAGTGGTTTTAAGCTTTACCCGCTCACGTTGCAGCTAATCCAATCCTCGCTCGCTGAACTGGACCGGCAGAAAATTCCATACAGGATCGAAGGATTCATGTGGCATCAGGGTGAGAACGATATGTTCGATAAGGTATTCCGCCCGAATTATGCCAGGAACCTGAAGAACTTTATAGCAAGTTGGAGGCGTGACCTAAAGACACCCAGCCTAAGATTCTACATTGGCGAGCTGTGCACGAAGACAGTCTGGGGGATGGACAATCGCTCAAATATGTACGCGATTCGGACTGGTCAAAAGGAAGTAACAAGCTCCGATCCGCTGGCTGTGTATATTCCGACCTCTCATGATGCGGTGGAGATTGGCGGCGGCGCTGGCTTGCACTATCACTACGGAACTCTAGGGCAGCTTGAGCATGGCATCAACTATGCGGACGCCTATTTGAGAGCGATTGGAAAGAAGCCAATTGCGAACCGCCCGCTCAAGGTGTGGCCTTATGGCAAGGGAAGCACCGTCAAGCTCTTCGTCCTTGCCGGGCATCGCAATATGGAGGGTGAACGCGCATTCGTCGAGGGGCTAAAGGCATTACCGGGTGAAGAGGAACTTGCGAACGATGATCAGAAAATCGCATATAAGTACTGCATTGGTGGCGGATACAAGAGTTCAAACGGCTGGGAGCCATTGGGGCCAGCGGGATACTATGACACCTTCGGACCCGAACTGAGCTTCGGAAAGACGCTAGCGAGCGCACTCCACGAGAACATTGCCATCGCGAAGTTCACCCAGAGCGGTTCGCAGATGAACGACTGGACCCTGCAGGGAACGGAAGCGAAGGACTTGAATCTCTACCCGAAGTTTGTTGCCTTCATCCAGCAATCCATCAAGGAGCTCCAGGCTAAAGGGCATAGGGTGGAACTGGCCGGTATCTTCTATCACGTGGGCGAGAACGATATGTCCTTTGGGCCATATCGCAGTAACTCGGCTAAGTGGCTGCAATCCACCATTGTTCAGAGCCGCCAGGATCTGGCGCTGCCTTCACTGAAGTGGTATATCAGCCAGCAGCCACCTACCGATGAGAAGGGGCTTAACTCGATAGATGTCACGGCGAACCTGGCTGCAATCGCGGCAGCAGACCCGGCATTCATCCACATAAAAGCCTTTAACCTTCCTCCGCAAAAAGAGCAGCTAGTCATCACGACGGAGGGAATCGTTCAATTGGGAGAACTGCTTGCACACAGCTATCTTGAACATCATTAGCCTCGCCACGTTATTGGCGATTGGCGCAGCAAATTCGGCGTCAGCCGCTCCATGGGTTCCGCAAGCCTCAGGGACATCCGAGAATCTGCGCGGTATTTGTGCGGTCTCTGCGAAGGTGGCCTGGGCCAGTGGGGCTCACGGGACCGTGTTGCGAACGGTGGATGGCGGTGTGACCTGGGAGAAGTTAAGGCTCCAGGGCGCGGCCGATCTCGACTTCCGGGATATTCAGGCTTTTGATGCGCAGGAGGCTTTTGCTCTAAGTATCGGGCCAGGCAGTCTGTCGCGAATTTACCACACAGTGGATGGCGGGCAGACGTGGCAGCTGCAGTTTACCAACCCGGACTCGAAAGCGTTCTACGACTGTTTTGCCTTTTGGGATCGGAAGCATGGGATCGCGATAAGCGACTCTGTCAATGGCAAGTTCCCGCTGTTGATAACTGAGGATGGGGAGAACTGGCATCCACTCGAACCGCAAACGCTTTCGGCGGCGCTGCCGGAGGAGAGCTGCTTTGCGGCAAGCGGCACCAGCATCGCGGTTGGCGGGAAGTCCGACGCGTGGTTCGTTACCGGTGGGCCAGCGGCGCGCGTCTTTCACTCCGGAGACAGAGGGTTGAACTGGCAGGTGGTTCCGTCGCCGATCCTGAGTGGGGCAGCATCAAAGGGCGCGTTCTCGGTGGCGTTCCGCGACAGGCATACCGGCGTGGTTGTTGGAGGTGATTATGAGAAACCCAACGCCACGGATAAGATCGCTGCCGTGTCGGATGATGGCGGAAACAGATGGGCGCTTGCGGCAACCGGTCCGAGCGGATATCGCTCGGCCGTGGCGTTCGTGCCGGGAAGTTCGCCTCTGGTTTGGGTTGCGGTAGGCACGAACGGGTCCGACAGCTCGGTGGACGCCGGAAAGACCTGGCAGCGTCTGGACACAGGCATTTACAATGCGGTGAGTTTTGCGCCTTCTGGTGATGGTTGGGTCGTTGGGCCAAAGGGTGTTTTAGCGCGGTGGAAGCCGGGCCGAAAGAATTAGAATAGAAGGCTCAGGTATGACATGGCCGGATCTGTACCAGCCATGTCGTGTTTGATGTTAGGCTCTTGCAGCCCGCACGCGCCGACGCCGCGCAATGATTCCGGTCATCGACATCATTCCAGCCGTAATTAACGCCATGTTCCCTGGCTCAGGAGTGCTGGCAACGGCCGGGCTTCCGACGGTGACTCCCAAGATAATTGGATTATTGTAGGTAGCTTCGATAGATATCGACGTGAGTGTTTGACCCGAGAAGGCTGGGCTAAGTATAAAGGAGTCTTCGTTTATTCCATATGTGGCGGTGTCGCCGGTTGTTGAGACGCCCGTTCCTCCAGCCCCTTGATCGTAGACCTGAAATGCAGTTTGATCAAAGAAGTTTGGTGTGACGCTTCCATTGTAATTGCTGCTGTAGTTGTTGGGTGGATTTTGCGCATTGAAGTCGTGAAGATACACGCTGGTGAATGTTTCTGTTGCGCCGCCTGTGCCCGTAAACGTGAAATTTGCCAGAGCAACGTGGTAGGCGTTTGTCAGCACGTGAACGTCTGTAGCGTTTACCACGTCAACGGGTATCGTCAACGTACTGCTCGGCAGGTAACTGACCTCTGTGAAATCGTGCCCCGATGCATCTGAGGCGAGCTTGAACGTCACGCCATTCGTCGTCTGGTTGGCGCCAGGTACCGCACTGGGCGATGAGTAGGTAGCAGGATTGAAGATGAAAGACGTGTTTGGAGTGTCGATTCCTGAATTTGGAAACTGTTCGTTCAAGGCCGAATAGATGCTGTTGGTCTTTGTAAAATTGGTTACATACGTATAGGTCTGCTGAGAATGGCATCGGCCGCCAACGGCAACCAGCGCCAATCCGATGCCAATTCGGTAGAGATCGGTTCGCATTTCGTTCTTCTCCATTTTCATCTGCTCTCACGTTTGATCTGTGGCAGCACATACTTGAACCCACTCGCTCGCTTCTGGCTGAAGGCCGTGCGGGCAGATTGCGTTGGATAGGTTCAGGATGCGCTCACAGGGACAGTGTAGAGGGGGACCGTAAAAACACCGTAAAAATATCAAGCGATTTTGGAGAGAGCAGCAAGAATTTAGAAATTTCCTAGATGTGCGCCATTACGGTCGCACAGATAAAGTCGAATCAAACTTGGTTCACGTATTAATCGTGTTGAACAAAAATAGCAGTCTATGCCGCAGGCGATACGTTCGTCCTGACGCCTAAGCCCAAAAGCCAACAACCTTCACTCCCTTTCAGTTTCAATTAGGAGTTTCTGTCGCGAATGAATGTGCTCCAGCAGTTGAACCATTCGACGCGTTAGACACAGTTGCTCTGCAAGCCACCCGAATGGCCCAAGGGGAGCCGAAAACGTAAAACGATCCGTTAATCTGGTAATGCCAGGCTGGTTAGATTCGAACCAGTGGTCGTGTCTCCATACGGCGAATGGGCCATTTACCTGCTCATCCCGGAAGTAGGCAGCTTCTGAGTGCGGTCCGACAGGTGGATCGAAGGCGGCAATGCGCGATGACAGTGACCATGTGATTCCGCCGTACCGGGCGCGCAGGCAAACTATCGTACCAACTCGCATCGGACCATCACCGCAGTCGAGAACCTGTTCGCGCGTTTCAGGCGGCACAACGCTCGGGTGATTGCGGATGTCAGTAACAAAAGCAAACACCCGGTCGATCGGCGCGTCAATTTCAATTGTGCGTCCGATTACTCTCATTGTCCGAAAGCCTCGTTTCATGTATTCGGGTACCTTGAACGCTATACACGTAAACGTACGAATGACGGAGCCTAAACCTGCTTAGGCGGTGGCAACTTCAGCGAGGGACGTCACGCAGATTGGGAGGATTTCGGCGATCCGATCGGTACAGTTAGTTATGCTTCTAGCCAAACATGCGGGCCACTTAAAGTGACAACGAGTTGTGATTGACATGGCCGTTATCTGTATATACAATAGAGATACAGTTGTGTGGGAGGATTTCCTATGGCCGCTAACAGACTTGTCCCGGTTAATCTCCGCCTGCCGGAGAACCTCATTAAGGAAAGTGATAAGTTAGCAGAACTTGAAGGCAGCACCAGAACTGAACTGGTACGCACCGCATTGCGCTCTTATATCGAACGTCGAAGGAAACTACAATCCGCTTTTGATATGGTCGAGACGCGTGGTGTGGCGGCCGGAATCAATTCGCTTGAGGATGTCGAGACCGCGTTAAACGAGGTCCGGGTTGGACGACATGGTAGTTAGATGCGAGTGTTATTAGATGCCAACATAATTATTTCGGGGCTGCGGTTTGGTGGCGCACCGCGCTTTATACTTGAAGCCATCGATAACGACGTGTGTCGGGGGTTTACGTCTGCTACTGCGATCGCGGAAACCGAAGAGGTTTTGATTGTAAAGTTTAGAGTGTTTCCGTCTGAGTGGATTATGATCTCCGAAGCTCTTCGCAATGCTCTCGTGGTAATACCAACACCTGTGGTTCCGGAGGTTCCAGAGTTACGATCCAAGCGCGACCTCCACATATTAGCGGCAGCGGAACTGTGCGCTGCCGACTATATCGTTAGTGGTGATAAAGACCTGCTTGCGTTAGGCTGGTACAAGTCGATACCGATTATCAGGGCTAACGATTTTGTTAGTGCCTTCGGGGTAACGATTGATCGTAGTTGAATTGATCAGATCCCGGTTACCAACGTTGAAAGTACAAACTTCCACAACAGATATTAAAGGACATTCAATGCAGCCACCTAACTTTTGCGATGTGCTCGCCGCTCAGAAACGCATCAGACCTTATCTGTCGCGCACCCCACTTCATACATACCCTTCCATCAATGACCTCATCGGCACCGAAGTTTTCATAAAGCATGAAAACTATCAACCGGTGGGCGCATTTAAAGTGCGCGGAGGCATTAACCTAATCTCCCAGTTGAACCCGGGTGAGTGTCGCAACGGAGTGATATCGGCTTCAACCGGCAATCATGGACAGTCGGTGGCGTATGCGGCGCGCCTGTTCGGCATTCCGGCTAAGATCGTCGTGCCGGAGGGGGCAAATCCTGGCAAGGTGGCTGCGATGCGGGGCATGGGCGCGGAAGTAATCTTATTCGGAGCGAAGTTTGATGACGCTGTGAATCGCTGTGCAGAACTGGCTGTTACGGATGGTTATCGCTACATTCACAGTGGCAACGAACCTTTGCTTATAGCCGGAGTCGGTACCGTGGCGCTGGAGATGTTGGAAGATCAGCCGGATTTAGATGTGCTGATTGTACCAGTTGGCGGTGGTAGCGGGGCGGCGGGAACATGTATTGCCGCAAACGCGATCAATCCAGACCTTCGAGTTATTGGAACGCAGGCCGCAGCATCTCCCGCGGCCTACGAGTCTTGGCGGCAAAAGCAGGTGGTTTCTGCTCCAAACAACACTTTCGCTGATGGATTGGCAACGGGCAGGGGATTTTCGCTTCCGCAGGCGATCCTCGCCGAACGGTTGAAGGAGTTCGTGCTGATAGAAGACGATGCAATCCGGCAAGCCATGATCTGGATGATCGAGCGCGCCCACACTCTTGCGGAGGCGGCCGGATCGGTCGCTCTTGCAGCAGCATACATGTTGCGAGCCGAACTCCGTGGCAAGAAGATTGGCATCGTCTGTTCTGGCGGGAATGTCTCGTTAGATCACCTTCGGGAAGCTTTACTCTGAATCGATATCATCGAGAACTTCAACGTCATTTTGGGGATGACTCCCTTTACCAACACCCGTTTCAAATCGATAGAGAGTTTGAATAGTAATTGCTCTGAACCCAGAGCCAACTACCCAACTAAGCGAGGTTCTCTATGGATGACGAAACGGATGCATTTGCACTCGACTATGATGCGGAACTTACTGATGAACCACAGTTCCGAAAGTACCGAAAACCGGTCGATCTGACCGATCTAGTTGAAGCATCCGAAAGTCCACACGAGTTTGAAACCACCTACAAACCTAGCCGCTTCGAAAAGAGCTGGCTTGGAGAATCGCTTGCCCCTTTTTACCAGCAGAACCTAATCACGGATGTGCTCTACCATGTAAAGGGCGGTAAAGAGGCGAGCGTTTACTGCTGCATCGCCCACCCATCCACTGGTTTTGATCTGCTTGCTGCCAAGGTGTACCGACCGCGCCGGTTCAGAAATCTCCGTAACGACAAAATGTACCGTGAAGGCCGGGCCCTCCTTACCGCCGACGGCACTGTCGCCAAGCGTACTGATCACCGGTTGATGCGTGCTATCGGGAAGAAAACAGAATTCGGTGTGCAGGCGCAGCACACATCCTGGCTGATGTATGAGTACACAACTCTGCAGCGTCTTCATGCAGATGGCGCCGCCGTACCAAAGCCGATTGGCGCGGCCGAAAACGCCATTTTGATGGAATTTCAGGGCGATATTTTGAAGGCTGCACCGGCGCTAAGCGATGTAGGATTGACCACGGATGTCGCGCTCACGCTATTTGCTGAATCTTTGCGAAACATCGAGCTGATGTTTCGGCTTGACGTTATCCATGGCGATCTCTCGGCCTATAATATCCTTTATTGGGAAGGTAAGATCACCCTCATCGACTTCCCGCAGGTCTCGAGTGTGGAGACTAATGTTCACGCCGCATTCATCCTTCAGCGCGACATCACCCGAACGTGCGAGTATTTTCAGCGGCAGGGCGTCAGTTGTGACCCGGATCAGATATTTGAAGAACTGTGGGAGCGCTATGCTGCGGAGCGCATTAAGGCTACGGACAATTTGGAGCCTTTTGAAGAAGAGGATTAATAAGAAGAACCATTCCAGTCTTAACTCGCTTATTCAGGATAGCCTGCAGCCACGTATCAAGGAGGACGACGAACGGGAGATGTTTGAGGCTGCATAACTTCTTGCGCTGTATCCAGCAGAATGCGATGTCGAGTATGCGATCTCAGCCCAATTGGAGATCGTGCTCCAATCACCGGAGCAGGCATAGCCGTGGGAACGGATGTGCCGCCCTTGAAGCGAGGGCAGTTGTACTGGATTGACTGGCAACCCGGACGCTGCTCGTAGCAGAAGGGACGCCGACCATGCCTTATTATCCAATGCGATCCGTTTAACTCCAGTCTCAGATACGCGTATACGATCGTTGCAGCAATATCTTCAGCGGCTCACGAAGTTCCAGTGCATGTTGCTGTTGATCCTGACGCCCTCATGCCAGGCAATCTTTCAATAGCTCACGAGCTGCGTCATTATCACCCGTAGAGAGAATAACGGTCGCCCATCCGCCATCTCTCCGAACAATCCGCATTGCGCTGATGTTGATCATTGGTTCTCGGAACCGTGCTGCTACCCTGGCTAGCGCCCCGGGTTCGTCTTTAATTCGAATAACGATAACCTCTTCGCTTACCGCATCAAAACCCGCGCCCGCGAGTGCACGCAACGCCTCGTCGTAGGGTTCGGCTTCGAGGAGGATGACGCCGTGGGCGTGATCATCTGTGACCTCCATGGCGAGGATGTTCACGCCATTATCAGCAAGCCGTTCGGTTATGTCGGCGACGGTGCCGGGCCGATCGGCCGGAGTGATGATCTTAATCTGTTTCATGCTAATGACTCCGCGATGTCTGCGACCAAGCTGTCTACCATCTCGCTGGTGACATGGGGCATGGTGATGATGTGAGCGATATCCCGGCTGGGAGCGATCTGCCACCGTGCAATCACGCTGTCGGCCGGCCGAGGAAACACAACGGTTACCGAGTTCTTATGTCGCCATGCTTTAATCCCGTACCGCGCGAATTGAGCTATAGCATAATCGGCCATGGCAAGGGCATCCGCTACACGGCTCCTCAGGCCATTCTCTCCACGGCGTTGGATAGCCGACCAGAGGATTAGAGGACTGAGCGCGTTGCGGCTGCCTGCGATAGTGGTATCCATGCAGCCAACGTACTCTACGCTCCTCGCAACGCGATCCACGTGGGTTCGGCGAGCGAGTGCGATGCCACACGGCATGGGTGAGCCAATAAACTTGTGACCCGAGACGGCGATCGAATCCAGCCCGGCATCGAATCCAAACGGTTGTGGATCATCGACCCATGGAAGCAGCATCCCGGAGAGCGCCGCGTCGGCATGCAGGTAGTAGCGTGTAATGGCGAGGCCTTTCAGTATTTCTCTTATCCTGGGAAGGCTGTCCACGGCGCCGTGCATCGTCGTCCCGATGTTCGCCAGGATAATGGGTGGCACGTCCCGGTACAGGCGCAGCGTTTCGTAGAGATCCTTGTAATCCATCTCTCCGTCGTCACTGCCGCGAAGCATAATACTGCGGGCGCCCAGGACGCGCACAATTTTTGCCGCCGAATAGTGCGTGTGTTCTGAGTAGTAGACAACGCCATCTGGGAAGCGTTCGCGCGCTAGATAGAGCCCGTAGAGATTGCCCTCTGTTCCGCCTGCTGTTACGTATCCCCAGGTGTCGCCATCGGGCGCGCGAAGGTGCTTCTGGAAAAAGGCAACGACCTCGCGCTCGAAAGCAAAAGTATTTTCGCGGTAGATGGAATCGGCAAATGGGTCGCCCACGTTGTTAAGTGCAAACCGCAGGAAAGGCGCGATCTCCGGGTAGTCGTAGTCCTGGCTGCAGGGGTAGCCGATAAAGGTCTCGGAGAGGCGCTCTGTCTCAGCGAGGAACGCGTTAAGCCGTTCCGCAGCGGCAGGCGGGAGAGGAGGCATCGGCTTGTTTGCGCCAGAAGCTGGTTTTGATGGAGTGTCTTTCATGGGAGTTTCTTCATATATGAGCGCGTTGCCAGTATACACGGAAGGTGTCAATCGATTTCCGATTCAGCGGTGGGATGTCGATCTCCTGCCGCGTTCTCACACTCTCGCCAAAGGCGCTGCACTAGTTCTGCTGCTG
>CAIXIX010000330.1 GCA_903919615.1 uncultured Chthonomonas sp. | reverse complement strand
TGAACTACCTAAACCCTAACCGACCTTGAAAGGGACCCAAGGCCGGTGGGTATAGCGAGCGCGAAGCGCGAGCGTCCATTGCGGTGCAACGCACTAAAGAGGCGCATTGCTGCGCCTCCCGATCTCATTTCGATTGTTGGCTATCGAACTCCAGCTGCCTGCAGGCAAGCCTGCATATGCCCTCGCGATTCTGCGGCGATAATACAGCATCGTTCGACGCTATACTCCTTGGCTCCAATGATCTCCAGGTTAACTGGGCCTGCATAGCCACCAGAGGCAAGCGCCTTGACGTAGCCCACGAGGTCGATCTCACCTCGACCATTTGCCTGGTTCTCCGGCAACCCGGGGCCCTGCTGTCTCCCACGACAATCGCGAATGTGCACATGCTTAACACGCGAAAGGACAGCTGAGATCGCCTCAACCGGGTTCTCATTTGCGCGCCAGATGTGGGAAGGGTCCATGTCGATGCCAAAGGCAGGAGACGTGATCTCGGCCATGGCACGCAGTGTTGTCGGAGTATTGTAGATCGCTGCGCCAACGTGAGCTTTTACACAGAGCGTGACACCGTAGTGCTCAGCTCTATCGGCAAGCTTGCCCAGGGAGTCGATCGACTGCTTGAGCGTGTCTTCATCGTCCGACTTTCCACCAGGTCCACAGTTAACAATCGGGATTCCGATTTCCACGGCGGCCTGAAACGCCTTTTCCATCTTGTCCGGATCCTGCGAGGGCTGTTCCATCGCAAGTAGTGCGAGGTTGTATTCGGTCGAAAGCCGTTTAATCTCGGCGCTCAATTCCTGCCATCGATCGAGGACGAGGTGTTCGCTCATTCCTTCGATGGCGGAGAGTTCAATACCGTCATAGCCACATGCAGCCAGATATTTGAAGGCGGTCTCCAAATCGTAGCCGCCGAAGAGCACAGAGTTTGCTCCGAGTTTCATTACTGTTATCTCTCTCTTATCGCTCTATTTTCGAGACTCAGCCTGAAGCTTCGCCGCCTGATTCGGATCACCGATATGCATCGTATCGTACGCTTGCTGGCTCGATGTAAACGGGCCGACTCCCTTGTGACCATGCCAGTCGCCCTGGTTATGTATAGGGTTACTCAGCTTGGTCTGTTTCTCTCTAGCTTTGATCCAGGCCTCCATTCGTGCATTGAGCAAGGCCACTATATCCGGGTTCTGCTCGGCTACATTGATGTTCTCTTCGGGATCCTGAATCAAGTTATACAGTTCAATTGGCGGTTTAAAGTGAAAATCTGGCTCAAGCGCGATGATTAACTTCCATTCCGGAGTTCTCCAGCCGTGTTTGCGCATCCAGGTGCATTCGGTGATGTATATTTCACTCTCGTGGGAAGCTTCTTCGCCCCAGATAAGTGGAAGTAACGTAGAGCCATCGAACTTAATGCCCTTGGGCTTGATGCCGGCGAGGTCAAGGATTGTCGGAGTGAGGTCCTTATGCTGTGTGAAACCGCTAACGGATACACCAGCCGGAACGGCCGCTGGATAGCGGATGATTAACGGTACATGGAGGGTTGGCTCATACAGGCCATGATGATCAAAATAGCAGTCGTGATCGTTGAGGGTCTCGCCATGGTCGCCGTTAATAACAACAATGGTTTCATCAAGTATCCCGTGGGCTTCGAGTGCATTGAAGATAGTCTGGATACATGCATCCATGTAAGCAACTGCGCCATCATATTGCGCGACGACATACTCCGTATCTGATATGCCAGGCGGCATCCAGCTTGCGAAGAAATCGCAGAAAGGTTTGAAACTCATTACCGGATCCATGCTCCGGTTGTTAGGATCCGACTCGTTGCCATGATAAAACATTCTCTCAAATGGGGCTGGCGGAAGGTATGGCGCATGTGGGTCCATGTGACGCAGGAAGAGGAAGAAAGGCTGCGCTTCTTCGACGAGCCGGTCTAACTCTGGAAGAGCTACATCATTGAGATTCTGCGCCTTCGGAGAGCGGCCCTCATTCCAACTGCCCCATCCAGGATAGTCCAAGTACTTATCAAACCCACGAGAGCCAGGATTACCGGTAAATCCTACACAGGTAGTTGCGTACCCCTCTTCGCGCAGAATCTCTGGGAGAGTTTTGACTTCCGGACGCAGCGGCCCCTGATGTCTCAGAGCCACCACCTGTGTTCCGAAAACATCTCTTCCGGTCAACATGGATGAGTAGGCGCTTGTCGTAGGTATATGAGCGCTTATGTTGTGCTCAAAAATAACGCCTTCCTCGGCGAAACGGTCAATATGCGGTGTCGTCTGTCGCTCGTACCCGTAACAGCTCATGTGGTCGGCGCGTAACGAGTCTATGCCTAACAAAACGATGTTCGGCTTTTTGCGTGCGGTTCTTGAAACGGCCATTGGGACTCAAACTCCTTCGATTGGATGCTGGAATTCTAGTTCTTTTTATTCGCCGCGTCAAGCGCAGAATCTTTCTGCAATGAACCTGTGTTACAGTATTTGTGGGTTGAATGCCAGTTTCGAACACCGGTAACTTTAGACATCACCACAATTGCCTGATAAGATTTCCGGGTCGAACGTTACAGGAGCGATTTCTTGCTGGTATCTATTCGTAAATTGAGATTGCCGGAAGATGCATCGTTGGTTCTCAGTCTCAATACTTCGTTCACGACAAGCAAGACCTATCAAATTGAGTCAAGAGCAGACGGGTTTTCGTTAAATGAAGTTAATGACTACATAACAAAAACATACTCATTCGACTTACAATCAGATGAGTTTCACGCTTCAAATTGCTGCGCAATGGTTGCTGAAAATGGCATGACCATCATCGGTGTATGCTCTGTTGAATTCCAGCACTGGAACCGGCGTGCTATACTCCATCATCTGTATGTTGATGTTGACCATAGAGGTATTGGAGCGGGAAAGTTGCTTCTGGATGCCTCAGTGGTCTGGGCCGCAGAGTCAGGCGCACGGTGTCTCTGGGTCGAAACACAGAACATAAACCACTCTGCCATACAGTTTTACACGAGACACGGATTTCAATTGTGTGGATGTGACACATCCCTGTATGATCCAGACACCGTTCTGGCTGGTGAAACGGCTCTTTATTTTTCGCTTTCGCTGCCATATCTACCCCAACAATTAGGAGCTATTTTATGATGCCGGCCGTTTTGATTCAGGCCACATTCAAGACCTTTTTGAGTATCGTTGGCGGAGCGGCAGGCATAGTACTGCTGTTAGTTGCGCTCATCCCGGGTGTCTCAAACAAAATTCGCGGGGTATCAACGGATTCCCCGTATTTGAACCTGCCGTACGGCATCGGGGTTGCCATTTGCCTGCTTCTACCACTTAGCTTGTGGCGGACTGGTCAGCATTCTCTTAGAGTTGTTGCTTTTGGCGTAGTTGCGGTACTCCTTCTCGTTGCTCTGCTTGGTATCTCCGGCACAGTTCTACAACTTGCGGAACGAATTTCACAGACAGGTCCGCTCCGATCCGTTCGTGCAACGCCCGTACCCATTGTCGCGTCAGTTGCCATCCTTGCGCTTTTGGCTGTAATTCCACGCGCTGGCCAGATACTGCTTGGTCCATTACTCTTGATACTCGGAGCGGGCAGCACTGCGAGAACGCTAAGTGAAATTGCACTTAGACGGCAGAGAGAACCATTGAAATGGAGACGTGAGCCCATTTGGACAAGATCCGTCGAATTTCTTCTCGGCGGCGTCCTGATGCTCTCACTATCGCCCATACTGTGGCAAATCCGTATTGTTCACTATGAATTTATGCTTCCTATGGCGGATAGCGTTCTCCTCTCGACGCATGTATTTCTCCCGCCTGGATCGCATGCCTACCCAATAATATTAATTAGAACGCCGTTTGGAAAGAACAACGAGAAGGTCCTCACCTACATCGAGCATGGATATGGTGTTGTTCTACAGGATACACGCGGTCGTTTCGCATCTCAGGGTGATAAGTTTCCATTCAGCGGCGACAGTGAAGACACATTGAACGATGGCGCTAATACTGTGGAATGGATCAATGCGCAGGACTGGTGTAACGGTAGGATTGGCACACTGTCAAATGCCAACACGGGAATCATCGACGTTGCAACGGCCGGCGCAGGAACACCTTATCTAACGACCCAGTACATCGTATCTGGGGCACCATCGCTTTACCACGATGTGCTGTATCCCGGCGGCATTTTTCGCCAGGACTTTGCGCAGCAATGGCTTGTGAGAAACGGCTACGACACACAGGTTATGAACGATTGGCGTTCGCATCCAACGTATGATGATTACTGGCTCAAGAGCGATTTTACAGATCGTTGGCAGCGTATCAAATGGCCATCACTCTTGATAACAGGTTGGTACGATCTTTCCACGTCAGGAGTAATTAACCTGTTTAGTGGAATAAATCGGGATGGCGCTCCGGGGGCAGCCAATATGCAGCATCTCATCATAGGTCCGTGGACTCACACTGGAATGTTCTCGTCATCGGTCGGTGAACTCAATTTCCCTGGAGCAGATGCTCCCCCGCTGCCTGTACAGGATCCGCTAGCCTGGTTTGATTACATCTTGAAGGGAAAACGAAACGGACTTGAAGCTCTGCCTGCAGTAACCTACTACGTCATGGGGGATACATCTTCCAGAGATGCTCCAGGCAACCGTTGGAAGACCTCGAACGCCTGGCCACCCAACGGTGGCTCTCCCACAAGTTACTATCTTGGCGCTTCGAAAAGTATGGCGCCGATTCCTAGCCCGTCTACCCAGTCGGTCCAGATTGCACTCGATCCAGCGCATCCTGTGCCAACGACAGGAGGCGCGCAGGTTTATCTTAGATCTGGTCCGGCAGACCAAAGTTCTCTTGAAGCGCGAACAGACGTGGCCACATTCACCACAGACGTAATGACAGCGCCTGTGGAGATAACAGGCAACGTTAGTGCGCATCTGTATGTATCAAGTGATGCTTTAGACACAGACCTGTTTGTCAAGGTGTGCGATGTCTATCCGGACGGTCGGTCGATAAATATCTCAGAGGGACAGCTACGGCTTGGTTACCGATTTGGATTTATTGATTCCACTCCCTTACATCCAGGGGCCGTTAACGAAGTTGACCTTGATCTGAGCCCGACGAGTGTCGCAATCAATACGGGCCACAAGGTTCGTGTGATTATTACTTCGAGCAGCGCTCCTGGATTTGAAGTGAATAGTGGCACTGGTAACTTGAGGTCTGGTGGAGCGTCCGTGGTTGCACACAACAGTTTATGGTTGGATGCGGCACATCAGAGCTGCATCTCGCTGCCGGTGGTTCACTAGAAATCACGCAGCGTCTTTGGTATCAATTCAGAAAGAGGTCTCGCAAACATGCAGAGTATTTTAACATTATTTGCCGCCGCAGCATCGATTTTAGCTGCCGGCAACGCTAAGCCGATTGTAGTTGGTGATCCCGCGCCTGCAATTTCGGTGAAAGCGTTCGTGAAAGGGCAGCCCGTTTCCACATTCGAAAAGGGCAAGATTTACGTGGTTGAATTCTGGGCGACGTGGTGTGGTCCCTGCAAAGTGAGTATTCCGCATCTTACCGAGATGCAGAAGAAGTACCAAGACATTACTTTTATTGGTGTCAGTGTTTTCGAGGCATCTCAGACCGGAGTCGATCCGTTCGTAAAAAACATGGGCGATAAGATGGATTACAGGGTCGCACTGGACCTTATCCCTGAGGGAAAAACTGGCCAGGAAGGCGTAATGGCGCAGACCTGGATGGAAGCCTCCGAGCAGCCGGGCATTCCAACAGCGTTTGTTGTTAATAAAGAAGGAAAGCTTGCCTGGATTGGCCATCCAATGGAACTCGAACAACCGCTCGCAAAGATATCTTCCGGAAAATGGAATATTAAGGCAGCATCGAAAGAGTATCTGGTGAAAATGGCCGAACAGAAGGCCATGACGAATCTACTAACGTCGATGTCTCCAATGTTACAGTCAAAAGATTATGCTGGCGCCCTCAAGTTAGTCGACGCTGAGATAGAAAAGAAACCGGAACTGGAGAAGATGGCCGCGCCAATTAAGTTAAATATCCTGATCAGCAGTGGCGACGATGCTGCGGCAAGCTCCTATGCAGAGAAATTGACAAATGGAGTTCTAAAGTCTAATTCACCTTCCCTGAATGAGATAGCATGGATGATTGTCAATCCTGATAGCGATAAGAAGCCATCTGCGGCCCTATTGGGAGCCGGACTTACAGCGGCAAAACGTGCAGACAAGCTCATGAAGGGTAAGGATGCCGGAACAACAGATACGCTCGCTACCGCCTACTTCGCAACGGGTAAGAAAGACCTTGCGATCAAGACAGAGCAACGGGCAATTGCACACTGTACAGACGAAAATCTCGGTAAGGAACTGAATAAGAACCTGGAGAAGTTCCAGAAGTAGAATCCATGTTGCGTAGGGCCCAGTGTCGCCCTCTCCACTTACATTGTGGAGAGGGTTTGTATTGTCCTTGTAAAGACTGGGCATTAACTGAGTAATCTATGTCTCCTTCGGAGGATAAAGGTGATTAAACGATACCTCGGGGTATTCTTAGCGTTTGCTTTCGGTACGCTTCTCACGATGCCTACCGCCAATGCAAGCGGTCTGACAGTTGGAAATGCGGCCCCGGCGCTCGTCGTTAAGCGATTTGTAAAGGGCATACCTGTTACGAAATTCGAAAAAGGAAAGACCTACGTTGTAGAGTTCTGGGCAACGTGGTGCGGCCCTTGTAAGGTTTCCATTCCACACCTCACCGATCTGCAGCGAAAGTTCAAGGATGTCACATTCATCGGTATCAGCGTTTTTGAGCAGACACAAACCGAAGTTGAACCGTTTGTAAGAAGCATGGGAAAAAAGATGGAGTACCGCGTTGCGCTCGATTCAATTCCATCGGGCAAAGGTGGTCAGGACGGCGTGATGGCCTCATCGTGGATGGATGCCTCAAACCAGTCGCTTATACCAACGGCATTTGTCGTTAACGGGAATGGAATAATCGCTTGGATTGGCTCGCCGACAGATTTAGAAGAGCCATTGACCAAAATCCAGTCGGGAAAGTGGGATATAAGAGCAGCAGCACTGGAAGTTGCCTCTAAGCAGCAGGCACAGGCAGCCCTTGAAGAATTGAGCGGCAAGCTTGGGCCACTGATCGACAGCAAAGACTACAAGGGGGCTTTGATTGTAATAGACTCTGCGCTCGCATCCCACCCTGTTCTGCTCCAAACGCTTGCGAGTGTTAAGCTCAACCTCCTCATCAGCATCGGAAACGATAAAGATCTTAGCGCGTTCGCTGCCGCCCTTACGGATCACGAATTTCATAGCAACCCAGAGCGGTTAAGCTCGTTGGCGTGGGATTTGGTCAATCCGGAAGTGACGAATAAACCAGGTGCGGCTAGCATTGCGGTTGGATTGCGTGCGGCACAACAGGCTGACCGGCTCTCAAACGGAAAGGATGCAACAATTGCCGACATTCTTGCTGCTGCCTACTTTGCCGCAGGTAACAAGACAAAGGCTGTAGCGGTAGAAAAAAGAGCAGTCGCCGAATGCAGGGACGTAACGATCGGCGCAGAACTAAAAAAGAATCTCGAAAAGTACGAAAAGTAAACATCTTTTAGAGTATTCAAACTGAGTTATGAACTACAGCCCTTGATATTTGTGTATGTGTTTTGCTACGATTGCAGGATAATATTTTGGTTCAATAGAAAAGATAGCCATCAATAACCCGCACGGCGTTAGGAGGTTGTATAGCAATGAATAAATCTCACATGCTGACGGCAATTCGAAATGTAGGTATGGCGATTCTGTCTGTTACCGCCATGTCTTTTGCATTTGATTCATCACTAGCCCAATTGCCCGCGCAGACCCGACAATTAATCATAAGTCAGACGGAGCAACAGCGCAAAGCCCCCAAAGGACTGTTTGACGACTCCATCTTCAAGCCGAATGATGCTGGTCTCGGACTGATCATTTGTCAGCCAGTTAATAACGGCGTGAGCACTGATATCGAAGACTTCGCGGTAGGTTGCGGTCTCTGGCTGCACTGGTGCGTCGGGTGTAATCCCGAGTTGGGACATACGCCGGGCATGGAGAATCTCTACTATCCATGCCAAGAATTAAACCTTTCGCGTCCATGTTTCCAGGTTTTGCATCTGTCTACTGTTTACGCCTCACTGGGTGTTACGCGCACAGCGTTGGGCACTATAACCCCTGCAGGAACCGGCTTTAAAATCACATATCAGATGTATGCATTGCCGTCCAGGCATCCGCTTGGTTCGCCAGTTGAGATACATGGGACACGTGAACAGATCGTGCAGCAGCTGCCAAACGTAGCCGTTGCTCTTTTGCTGTTGACTGGTGTAAAGAGGCCTACTATTGAACCGATCAATGGTGTTACACCGGATGATTTTCGGGCACTTGGACACTATCGATTTCTGCAAACAAGGCCGCTAAAGGAACCGTCGCAGGCACACATTGACGCTGTTGCAGCACGTACGCCACTAGCGTCTTTGCTAACCTTGGCGCGAGATTATCGCGTCGACGGGTGGGCCCCTGATGCCTTGTGCGCCAGACTACTCAAGAGTGATAGCAATAATTCTCTTTGTGTAGGCCTGGTTATGGATGCAGCCTACCCTCGTACTCCTGAGTTTCGATCTCAACTTCTCGGTACAGTGGCAAAGCTTGCTCCAGGTTCCTGGCAAGCGTTACTATTTCATGCGAGGTTCGGAGGAACTTGGGAAGGCAGCATTCCTGGTTGGGAGAGATATGTCAGGACAATGCCCAGGCTACCATCCGGTTGGTCCGCACTGGCGTTCTGCTGTGAACAGGCGGGCGACTTGGTTCGCCATGGCCGCGTTACTGAGGCTTTGAGCCGCGACGAATGGTCGAAGCTGGATGGAATCTATCGAAAATGGCAAGAAGCAACTCAAAAGTGCGTCAGTCTCGACCCAGCCTTCCCGAATGGCTGGTATAAACTCGCTATGGCTGCAACTTTCCATGGCGATTCTGCTACAGCCGATCGTGCGTTCTGGACAGCGTATGGCAAAGAAAAGGCGAACATCGATCTGCTAACCTGGGGATTGCAAATGTACCAGAGCAAGTGGGGTGGCGATCCGCGTACCCTTGCAAAAGTGGCTCATCTGGCAGCAATAGCACCGGTTAGCACGGGCGAAGGCTTGCAGAGGATTGCAGATGATTTAAGAAGCGCTGGCTTCCCGGCTCTGGCTAAAACCACTAATGAGCGTGCCATTGAGATTGCCCGAGTGGCCACACACAATTCCCCATCAGATTCACGTGCTCACGCTACGCTTGGTTACTATCTCGTTGAACAGGAGCGTTATAAGGAGGCTCTTCCTGAGCTGACATTGGCGCTGAAACTGGACCCTAAATCGGATCCCGCTAATTTCCAGCTTGGCCGCCTGTACATTCAGCAGGAAATGTGGGAACAGTCCATACCATACTTTCGAGCTTCCGTCGGATTGACAAACGGATACGAATCGAGGGCCAGACTGGGAATTGCACTTTGTAACGCTGGTCACCTACAAGAAGCTGAACAGACGCTTATGGATTTGACCATAGGCTATCCCAGTAATCCTTTTCCATGGGGGCAGTATGGTTGGGTACTCAAAAACGAAAAGCAGTACGTGGCGGCCGTTGCGCCCTTGAGGAAGGCGGAGTCGCTCGGTCCAGAGTGGGGCCTTCCTCACTGTGGGCTATGCGAGGTGTATACCGCGCTTAAGCGTATCCCTCAGGCAATAGAAGAGGGAAATCTTGCTGTAGGAATCAAGCCAGTTCATGCAGATTGCCACACTGCTCTGGCGCGAGCCTTAATGGCCAATAACGACATCAAAAACGCAATACTGCATTTTCGCGCAGCAAAGAAGCTAGCGCCAGACGATGTCGGCGTCCAATATGACTTGGGTGAAGCGTTGATAAAGAACGGTCAAAAATCACAGGGACGAACCGAACTTGAACGAGTGAGCAATATGAAAAACTCTGGAGACTTCAAAGCGAAAGCCAAGGA
>CAIXIX010000329.1 GCA_903919615.1 uncultured Chthonomonas sp. | reverse complement strand
TGGTACATTGTTACCAACAGAGGTTACTCACATGAATTCAGAGAAGCGCACATACGTGCTCCCGGCGGAAACACTGCAGCGGTTCGAGCGTGAGGTTGCACCTGGAAAGCGCAGCGCAAAGGTTGCTGAGCTAATCGAGAGTTGGATAGCAGAGCATGAGCGCCAAACGATCCGTCAGGACATCATAGCTGGATGCAGCGATATGTGGGATGTGTATTTGGATACCGCGCGTGAATGGGCACTGATCGATAGTGAGGTGGACTGCGCCCATGAGCGATAGCCCAAAACGCGGCGATGTGTTGCGGATTCGTTTCGATCCGACACCGGGATCAGAGCAGGCGGGCGACCGACCGGCATTGGTAATATCACCAGATCTGATTAATGAACGTGCTCCGATTATCCTTGTCGCGCCGCTCACAACCCGCAAGACGGAACGTGCTTATGCGTTTGAGGCGCTTATTGAGCCGCCCGATGGCGGCGTTACGCAGCGATCCAAAGTAATGCTGTTGCACATTCGCGGTGTGGATAAGGCGCGCATAATGGGTAAATATGGTTCTGTCTCTCAAGAAACAATGCGCCGTGTCGACAGCGCACTGAGAATCGCAACCGGACTTCAGAAGATATAGTTTTTTTGCGCGCGGCATCGTTGAATGGTCCGGTTCTGCGACCCAATCGAAAGTTGCACCTGTGTGACCATCGGTGTATTGGACGCCGGAGCGGTTGTAGAGGACTCCGTCGGATATACCTGAGGAGTTCACTGCGATGCGGGCGATGCCCAGTTTCTGAACGGGGATGACTTCGCCAGGATCCGATTTACCATTGCCGTTACGGTCGAACCAGACGGCGAGCCCCTCCAGTTCCGTACTCTGAAGCCAGCCATTATGGTCGTTATCAAGCGCGGCCACCAAGTTCGCGAATTACGAAAAATAGTATTTCGGCGGTTTTGCAGCCCTTACAGGACTCAGCAATGTGTTCTGCGCCATGATTCCCAGCCCAGACCGACTGGGCAGAGGAGGTGCGGCCGTGTTGGGCAGAGGCGGCGCGTGGGACCGATGGTCATATCTGTCCGGTTGGACCTATGAGGAGCGCTGTAACGCAAAGTTCACATCAATGCGTCTCATAATCTGAACACTCTATTGAGTTACCGGCACTAACCAGATGTGCGCTGCCGTCGCCTGGTGGGGCAGCAGATAAAGCAAGTGGAGGCTGAGTTGAGAACTACCGATGGTGTAAGGCCGGCGTTTGCGTTCGCCGTCGTTGGCTCGCTGGCGCATTTACTGCTTGCCGCCGTTGGCGCCCGCGCAGATGCGCCTCCGCTTGCCCGGGCGGATCTTCACTATTCACAGCACAGCTACGCAGCGGCACTGAAGGAGTACGCGTCTGCGCTGAAGGCGGGATCGGTGCCGGCCGGGAGACTCGACGAGGTCGGTGATCGGATAGCGGTATCGCTCGGCAAGACGCATCAGTGGGACCGCGCGATGGCTGCGAGCCTGGATTTCGCGCGCAAACATCAGGGGACGGTGTGGGAGGCGCGAGGGCTTTACCATCTCGGCCTACTCTACCTTTCGCTGCCGCATACCGGATATCGCGTGGGTGCGGTGGTCAATCGCGGCGACAACGTGCCGAAGTCGACCAAGATCGACAGGCCGATCCGCGTCGCGTTTGGCGAGCAGGACCAGCGTGACGCGCGTGAAGCGCTGGAAGCGGCGCACGTTTTCTACGCCCGAGTTCACTCACCATCTGCCATGCACGAGAAGATCCTCCTCGATTACGATCTGGCGCAGCTGCTTTACGCTGACCCGCAGTTCAACCTGTGGCAGAGCGGTAAAAAGTGGGCCGCTCCCGGCGATCTAACCCTCGCGATTCAATCCGGCGAAGCCTACTCCACCGAGTGGGCGCCCCCGAAAAAGGTGCTGTCCCTCTACGCGGATATCCGCACCCTGGGCGGGCCTACCGCTCACTCGACCGCCGAATCGCTGTTGGCGGAGGCGTTCTGGCTGCAGCACTATCAGGCGAACATGCGCAGGTTCGCGATACGGTACGAGAACGAAAAGCCAGTGCCGATCAGGTTCCCTTACGATAAATGGAGCCCGATCGAACGGCTGCAACGGATTATTCGCGAATTTCCCAACGACCCGCTTCACGATCAGGCGCGGTTTCTGGTCGGCAGTCTGCTGGAGGCGGATGGCAAACTCACCGCCGCCACCACCGAATATCGCGGCCTGATCGGCGAGAGGCCGAAAAGCAAGTGGGCAACCGATTGCCGCAGCAGGCTCCAGGAGCTGGCGCACAGAGGACTCTCGTTCTCGACGCCTTCCGTGTACTTTCCGGGTATGCCTGCCGTAATCGAGCTGGGGTCGAGAAATATCAGCGCGGTTCGGCTGCAGCTCTACCGTATTTCGCTGGAACAGTGGATAGGGCAGTCGCCCAGGCTCTCAGATCCTGCATTCTCTCTAACCGACGCGTCATCGATTGTAGGAAGCCTGCAGAAGCTGCCGGCGCGGTTGGGCAAACCGATATCCGAGTGGACCACGCAGATTGTTGATCGCGGCGATTACCAGCGACACAACACAAGAGTTACCATACCGTTTCAGGGTTCCGGAACCTACATTCTGATCGGCAGCGCTCCCGGCATCCGGTCGGTCAATCTGCTGACCAAAACCGGCATCGTGCTCGTTCAGAGATGCGAACGCGACCGCACACTACTCTATGCGGCTGACGCGCAAACCGGACGCCCGAAGCCGCAGACGCACGTGATGGCGCGCGAAACCTATTTCGAGCAGAACGGCAATGGCCAACAAGCGCCGCGCGTATCAATCGTCCGCGGAATCACGGGCGCTGACGGCACCGCTTCGCTGCAGATCCTGCACGGCGGGACCCGAAGTAACTTCCAGGTATCCGCTTTCGCCTGGCGCGGCAGCGATTACGCGCTGACCGAACAGAGCTACTCCCCCGACGGAACGGATGATCGAAGCCGATTTCTCACCTACTCGACCACGGACCGCGCCGTCTACCGGCCGCTTCAGACTGTTCAGTTCCGAGAAGTGGTGATGGAGCGGCAAACAGCTGGGATGAAACCTGTCATCGGCAAGACAGTTCACATCGAGGTATTCGATCCCAGGGCGCGACGCATCTATGCATCTCTCATCAAATCCAGCGAATTTGGCAGCGTGAACGGGCATTTCAGCCTGCCGCCCGATTCGCCGCTTGGCGAGTACGCGGTCCGGTGCTCCCTGTTCAAAGTGGAGAACGGCGAGACTGATGCCGGAGGCAGCCAGTTCCGCGTGGAGGAGTACAAAAAGCCCGAATTCCAGGTGACAGTACTGCCGGACGCCGAGAGGGTCCGCCTTGGCCAGCCGACCAGCGCCAGGGTACAGGCGAAGTACTACTCCGGCGGGCCCGCCGTCGGCGCGGCAGTATCCTACCGGGTGTATCGCAGTACATACACGCAGAGTTACCGCTTTCCGAAGCCGTTCGACTTCCTCTACAACGATGCTGGCCAGGGCCGCTATGACAACAGCTACCGGAATGGAGATGTTATCGCTCAGGGCAAATCCAGGACGGATGCGAAGGGCGAGGCGAAGATCTCCTTCCCAACCCGGGCCGACGGAGGCAGATGGCAAGACCAGGACCTGAGCTACACCGTTGAGGCGGATGTGAGGGACTCCAGTCGGAGAACCATTACCGGAACAGGCGCCGTTAAGGCCACCCGCCACGACGTAGGGGTGTTCCTTAACTATCCGCGCGGTTACGCCCACAAGAACGACCACGTTCCCGTGGAGATCATCACGCTGAATGCGTCAGATGTTCCGATCTCTACTGAGGGGCTCGCAAAGGTTTACCGTCGGGCAGCAGATCCCACAGCGAAAGAGAAGTTGGTTTACCAGAAGCGGCTTGCAACCGACAGCCATGGCCGCGTGATACTGGACTGGACTGCGGATACTGCCGGGTACTTCCGAATTGCATTTACGACCCACGACACGGCCGGCCTGGAGGTCGAGGGCTCAACAGATGTGTTGGTTCAGGGCGTTGAACTCACTCGCGGAGGTTTCCTGAGCCAGGGAGTGGCGCTGAGTGTTGAATCTCCCTACTACCAGGAGGGTGACACCGCCAGACTTCTCATCTTGACTCAGACCGCGGATTGCACCGTTCTGTTAACGAGGGAGGCAAACAACCAGATCCTGGAGAAGCGGCTGGTGCGCATGGCAGGGCGCAGCGCGGAGGTCTCGATACCGCTGCAGCATCGGGACGTACCCAACGTGTTCATTACCGCAACGATGGTGCGCAACGGCCAGATATTTGAGGCCACCCGGGAGCTGTTCGTCCCGCCAGTCCGGCAGCTTGCGAAGCTCACGGTGCGCGCCGATAAGGATAAGTACCAGCCGGGGGAGAAGGCGAAGCTGGCTCTTGCGGCAACCGACTGGCAGGGCCATCCGCTTCGCGCCGAGCTGGCAGTATCCATCTCGGATGCCGCCCTCGCCTACATCCAGAAGGACTACGCCCAGGACATTCGCGTTTACTATTACGGCGACCGCCGCTCGCAGAGTACGGGCTCCTCCGGGTCAACCAGCGCAGAGTTCCAGGAGGTCGTCCAGGATACACAGCACCGGACAAACTACCAGAACCATGAGGTGATGCTGTCCGTGGGGATGATTCCTGAGTGGGGCATCGGCGATACCGTTCACATTGCGCGCAACGCGTACGACTATGACGGCCATGGCGACACCGGATTGACACCTGGTCGACCGATTGCCATGGCATCATTCAGAACCATGTCGCGCGAAGGAGTTCAACTCAACTTTGGGCTGACTGCAGGTGGCGCCGTGAATGGCGACCTTTACGACAGGCAAGATAATGCCAGCGGGGCTAACCACTCGTTTGCTGCGGGCAAGGCTGCTCCCCCCGCCGCCATGGGCGGGATGGGGAGCTTCGGCGGCGGCCACGGGTTCGCAACTCAGCAGCCGCAGGTTCGCCGCCAGTTCCTAGACACGGCTTTCTGGACCCCTGCCGTGGTGACGGACGCACGGGGTATGGCGACGGTAGACGTCACCTGGCCCGATAACCTTACCGAATGGCGGGCCGTAACGGTCGGCAACTCGGGCGAAGCCCAGGTTGGAACGGCCGAGACCTCCGTTACCGTTCGCAAAGACCTTCTCGTCCGGCTGGAGACACCGCGCTATTTCGTAGAGCGCGATACGATGGTCGTCAGCGCGCTTGTCCAGAACGGAACCGCCTCCGATGCGCACGTTCAGGTTAAGCTGAACATGGATACCGATAAGCTCGAGATACTATCCAGTGGGCCGGATGGACCTGCGGCGGATGCACGCCCCGAGAAGGCGCAGACCCGCGAGGTGTGGGTGGATGTTCCCAGGGACGGCGAACAACGCGTCGACTGGAGGGTCCATGTACTGCATCCCGGCTCGGTTCGACTGGCCGCAAGCGCTCTCTCGGACAACGGTTCCGACGCTGCCGAAGCGGTTGTCCCGGTGCTTGTCCACGGCGTTGAACGCGCCCTGGCGACCAGCGGAGCGCTCCGGGGCGGAAGCGGCGTTGCGACCGTACCGATAACACTGTCCGAGGCGCGCAAGCCCGGCATGTCCGAAGTGGTGGTTCAGGTCAACCCCTCGCTCGCCGCGGTGATGCTCGACGCTCTGCCCTATTTGAACGACTACCCGTACGGGTGCATCGAGCAGACGATGAGCCGCTTCCTGCCAAGCATACTGACGGCGCGCGTGCTGAAAGAGCAGGGGCTTAAGCTGGAGGACCTACGCAAGCGAGCGATCGCCCTGAAGAAACAGGCGCAAGCCGGACGCGGGGCGGCGCATGTAGAGGATAGTCCCTATACCTATCCCTCCGGCAAACCCGGGGTGGAGATCGCGCCGATCGACCGCACCGAGAACCCGGTATTCGACAGCAAGACGCTGAACAAGATGATTGCGGCCGGCATGGAGCGCATTCGTGACTACCAGCATGCCGACGGCGGGTGGGGCTGGTGGAAAGACGATGCTTCTGATACATGGATGACCGCCTATGTAGTGTATGGCCTCATCCAGGCGCGGCAGGCGGGGACAACCGTGGATGCTGCCATGGCACGCCGCGCCGAGGCGTTCCTAATGAAGCGCATCCAAATCCATGAGGACCAGGATCTGCACCGATTGGCTTTTGTCACTCGGGTACTTGCGCTAATGCCGGAAAACAGGGCTGCCATTCGACCGATCTGCACGGGCAGGCTGTATGCAGGGCGTGAGAAGCTCTCCGCCTACTCGAAGGCGCTGCTTGCGCTTGCGCTCAGTTCGCTTGGCGAGAAGGCCAGGGCAGAGGTGATGCTGGGCAACCTGGAGAGCACGGTGCAGGTGGACGAGACGGAGGGCACAGCGCACTGGGGAGATGTCCGAAACTTCTGGTGGCGCTGGTACAACGACCAGGTAGAGACCAACGCTGCAGTCTTGCAGGCCTATCTGGCCGTGCAACCGGGATCGCATCTGGCTCCGATGATCGTCAAGTGGCTGGTGAACCATCGGCAGGGGGATAACTGGTCGTCCACGCGGGAGACCGCTCTGACGGTCTACGCGCTTTCCGACTACATTCGCGCGAATCGGGAGCTGTCCCCGAACTACGATCTAACGCTGGATCTGGGTGGGCGCATCAAGAGAAGCTACCATGTCACGCCCCAAAATGCGCTCCTGTTCGACAACCGGTTCGTGGTCCCGGATTCATTGCTCGAGACCGGAAGCCAGGCGGTCACGATCTCCAAACAGGGATCCGGAACCTGCTACTACAACGTCTACACACGCTACTTCTCTCAGGAAGAGCCGATACCGGCATCCGGCAACGGCATCTACGTTACCCGTAAGTACTTCCGCCTGCTGGCCGGCACGGCATCCGGCGCGCCCGTACCAACAGACGTGGACTTTAACCGCTCAAACCCGTTTATCGCCGGCCACTACGACCTTCTGACTGAGTTGGGCAGCGACGTGGATGAGGGTGACACAGATGCCGGGCCGCGCTATCAGCGCGTCGCGATGGAACCAGGCGAAACGATTACCAGCGGCGACCAGATTGAGGTTGAGCTGTCTCTGGAAGCGAAGAACGACTACGACTACCTTGCTTTTGAGGATATGAAACCGGCGGGCTGTGAGCCCGTAGAGGTGCGCAGTGGCGAGAAGGCCGGACAGGGAGTGTACTCCAATTTCGAGCTTCGCGACCAGAAGGTGGTCTTCTTCCTTTCGAATATAACCCAGGGAACGCGCACTCTCAGCTACCGTCTGCGCGCCGAGGCGCCGGGCAATTTCCACGTATTACCCACGAACGGCTACGCGATGTACGCTCCGAGCCTGCGGACGCTTTCGGCGGAACGGACGATAGAGATCAGGGATGAGGAGCCGGGAGGGCACAGATAGGATCAGGTCTTTGAAGTCTCTGAAGTCGGTCAGGACTATGATGTTGGCGCTGGCGCGTGGCAAGGTAAGTTGTGCTGTCTCATCGCCCTTTACTTTTCCCTCCGGTATGAGCTGTTGCACCCTGATAGTGCTTTCGCAGGGCTCCGCCCCGCACCACGCTGAGGAACCCTGATTGCGGGTTCCTTAGGTACCTCCGCAAATCGGATACGACCCGTCTGGGCGCAATCGCCCTGTGGGTAGACCACTCTTAGCGCGTGCGCAGTAAACCCGGTGTTTGGACGCACTGTACTGCCAATCCGAGTTCTGGCCTCACCCTACCCGGGTTCCATGAACCCGCGTGAGGAACGAACGGCACAGGGCTTAGGGCGACACGTGCGCGATGCACCACCGACTTACAGACTAAGTTGCCCGTAGAGAGGGACGCCCCGTGCGCCTACGGCGCGCAAGGAAGCAGGAATGGATAGTAGGTGGGCTCCGGATACCGGGCCGTGAACGACCCGTCTGGGCACAATCGCCTTGCGGGCGGAGATCGTTGCGTTGGATAAATGCCGACAGAGTTTGGGAGGTCTTGCCGTGTTGCCCTCCAAAAACGACCATCTCTAGGCGTCCTGGCAGTGAACCCGAAGCGGGCTCCAGGTGACGCGCCGCATGCGCGCATTGAAGGAGGAGTAGGAATGGATGAAGCTGCATGGGTACAGCGAGCCCGCTCGTCAACCAACTCGTCGTGCAAAGCGCTTGCTTTCTTTTAGTTACGCTATGGTATAAAGATAAAATGGCGGTTTTTTGATAGAAGACGCACCAAGCACAGTGTCGCTGCTGCTCATTTACGGGGGACCAGACCGTTTGTTGATTTTTCTCGATGAAAGCTACGAAGAGGATGACTCGAGTCGATTTCGCCATGCATATGCGGGATTCGGTGTCGACGAGAGCCAGTACCGCCGTCTCGTCGCAGCAGTATTTCAGGCAAAACTGCGCTTTTTTGTGCGTGACACCGGGTTCACCGATGAGGAGCGACGTGACGCGCGGCGAACCCACATCATAACATCTGAGGCGCCGGAGCGTGCTGAGATGAAGGCGACAAAGCTTCTTACTGCGAAGCAAACAGAGCACTACGCTGAATTCGGTAACGCGCCAGGCATCGAACTGGCAACACAACTGCTGGAAGTTTTGGATCAAACTCAGGCGACGGTATTTGGTATACTCTCGTTCCCAACAAATCTCGCGGACATCCAAAGTCCACAAGAGCACCTGCCGATCCAGTTCATCCGGTTACTCGAAAGAATTGAGATGTGGATGCGAGAACAACACCCGGATGACATGGCGATTGTCGTCCCGGACACAATACATGAAGGCATCAACATCAACCTGTCCGAGAGGATTGGCGACTTTCTATTCCGCAGTGCCAGCGGTCAAAAGCTTCGCCACATCGTCGTTAATCCGTTCTGGGTCGACTCCCGAACTACAGCGGGCTCACAGCTTGCTGACCTCATCGCACATATTCTGATGAACTCTATGCGCCCGACCAAGGCTAGAAAGCCCATAGACGCCTTGTGGCGCAAAGTAATGGCGCTGGAATTTAAGAGTACCGATCTGCAAACTCGGGGGATTCGAAAAATAAGGGGATAAAAAAAGCAACAGACGGGAGCTTCGCTCGCTGATCCGAGAAAAGGACCATCCGCCTGTTTCGAAACTATTATACGCCAGTTTTCCTGAAAATGCAGAGGTTGAGTTACTCTTACGGTTGTTGTTATTATTTGAAATGCAATACCCTACCCTTGCGGAATCTGCAGTTTCAAGTGGTGGTATCGCAACCGTGCCAAAACAGACAATCATGCAGGCGTCACACTTGCCAGTTTCCGTGCGCCGCAGACGGATCGGAAGTTGGAGGGCCGGAAGGTTAGTGGGCGCTTCGATTCCAGGTCCGTGAACGACCCGTCTGGGCGCAATCGCCCTGCGGGCGGAGTGGCTGCGTTCGACGAAGGCCGACAGAGTTTGAGAGGATTCGCGCCTAAGGTTGCGCTCGAATTGTTGATATCCACGTGAACGAGAATCTCGGTTGCATCAATCAAGGCATTTGCTCAAGCCTAATCGTTAACTATTTCGTTGAAGCCGTCAACTATTTGGGCCATTTCCTCCGGAGATACTGTGCCGAGTCTTGCGCCTAATCTTTCCACAGACAGTGTTCGGATCTGGCTTATCTTAACCCAGGAGCGCCGGGGCAAATTGATTGACTGTAGCTGCAAAGTTAGCGGAAAACCTGCCGCTGGCTCTTGACTCGTAATTGCAAGCGCGATGACTGTACCGGAACGCTGATTAAACACATCCTGACTAATAACGAGGACCGGGCGCAGCCCGGCTTGTTCATGCCCACGGGTGGGGTCCAGATCCGCCAAGTAAACTTCACCCCTCAGTATTCCGGCCACAGGTTCAAATCCTCTCCAAGCCCAACTTCTGCCAGCGCCTGCTCCTCATGAATATCCAGTTTGGCACACTCGCGTGCGAGACGGCTCCGGTTTAAACGGGCAAGTTTATCCTGAATTGCATCCTGGATTGCTCGGCTGCGGTTGGGGAAGAGTCTCTGGTCCACCAGTTGGTCCAACTGAGCAAGAAGCTCTTTGTCAACCGTTATACCTATTTTGATTGCACTCACGGCTGGTCTCCTACTGTGGTATGATTTATTATCATACCTCTTATTTGTAAATGCTCACGACCATACTCAACAGATCGCCATACAAGCACTTTTGAAGTATAGACTGCCCCAGCTCTTTGTCGCCTAATCTTGTTAAATCACTTTTTGGGAAAATCTGAATTCTCAGCCACGGGCAATTTCGTCTTTTTCGTGGCGCGCATCAAGAGGTAACGGGGCAGCGGGTGCATCTCTTCAAAAGTACAGGTTGCAGGTGTGTGTTATTGTTAGATCAAGTCGAACAGAGTTTGGAAGGTTTTGCCGCGTTGCCCTCCCAAAACGACCATGTCAGGTCGTCTTGGCAGTGAACCCCACGCGGGCTCCAGTACGGCGCGTTCGACTATGGCGGCATGCAGACTGGAAACGGATGCCCCTGGTTCACTGCATCCGCGCGAAGGATGAACAGTTGCAACTGTATTCAAAGAGGGCATTGTTCTGCTTACGTTTAATCGTTAGGCATCGCTGTTTTGGGAAATGATGAGCATGAAACGAATGAATACAGTACGATTTAACGGAGCGTGGATCATGATTGTTGCCGGCGCTCTTGCAGTCATGTTCGGCACGATGTGCAACGCCGCATCCGCAGATACGCCAAAGCGTGGTGCGCATTGGATGAAGGATGGAAAGTATGGTTTCTTCTTCCACTATCTACCGGAAGGCAAGGATTTCCAGAAGCAGATCGATTCTTTTGATGTAGAAGCATTTGCATCTCAGATCGAAACCACCGGCGCGGCATGGGTCTATATGACCCTGGGCCAAAACAGCGGCTGGTACTGCAGCCCTAACGCGACCTACGAAAAGTACCTTGGCTGCGCGCCTAACGAAAAGTGCTCGAAGCGCGATCTGCCGATGGAGGTCGCAAGGGCGCTCGCTAAACGGCATATCCGCTTCTGCCTCTATCTGCCTTCACGCGCGCCTCAGCGTGATGCACATGCGATGGAGGCGCTGGGAGATGTTAACGAGCAACAGCCGGCGCCCCAGCAGTTTACGCACCGATGGTCCGAAGTGATTAAAGAGTGGTCGCTGCGCTACAAAGGGCTCGTCTCCGGCTGGTGGTACGATGGCTCCTACAACACCGTCGGCTGGGACGATCTGAATCAGCCCTATAGTTGGAAAACCTGGGCGGCAGCCGCTCGCGCCGGGAACAAGAACAGCCTGCTGGCGTTTAACCCCGGCACCGATCTTCGGAAAGCCTTCACCGCGCTCTGCGCAGAACAGGACTACACAGCGGGAGAACAGAACGACTGGGCAGCAACTCCCGCAAAATTTCCGGCTCCTCAGGGTGTGCAGTGGCAGGTGCTCACCTTTCTCGGAACAAGCTGGGCATCGCCAGATGGCCCCAAGCAGACCGATGAGGAGCTGATAACGGCAGTGAAAGAGATTACGTCTCAGGGAGGAGCCGTCACGATGGATGTTCATGTGGATATGGATGGCAAGATCTATCCGCCGGCGCTGGCACAACTGCAGGCGCTGCGAAAAGCGATTCGTGGGCAGTGAATAGCGAAGACTTCCCAGAAGGGCCGGGCATCTATCAGCTTCATCTTCTCGTTGGTAAGCCGGTAACGATTGCGGTGGGGAAGTTAGGCGAAATTGAGTTCGCCGCCGGTGAGTATGTATACACCGGCAGCGCAATGGGCGGGCTCAGAGCACGGCTCGCCAGGCATTGCCGATTCGAAAAGAAGCTGCACTGGCACATCGATTATCTTCTGCCGCATGCGTCTATCGGCAACGTTACCTGGCAGGTAACCTCAGTGAAGGTAGAGTGCGAAACGCACCGACGTCTGCTGGAGTTGAACCCCTCCGCAAGCGAGATTGTTGGTTTCGGATGCAGCGATTGCAAATGCCGGTCGCACCTTGCATGGATACGTAATGGACGAAGGAAGTAAGTTTCCAGACCGCGTAGGGGCGCTGCTTGCAGAGTGACTAAAAAGTTTTTCAACTATTGCACTTCTGAAGTGATCCTGGATTCGTGTGTCGAATCTTATTGTATCTGCGGTTCATAGGAGATGCAATGCACAAGGGTAAGGTGTTTCGCGACGA
>CAIXIX010000328.1 GCA_903919615.1 uncultured Chthonomonas sp. | reverse complement strand
TGCAACCCGGCTTCCTCTCCCTAATCGGCCGCCCAACCGTTCGCTCAAGCGGACGCGGGGGTACGCTTTGGCCTGTTTCCCCTAGTCTGTGCGCCCGCGCCCCTTAGCTCGGGCTGGGAAATCGACGCGGATGCGATCCAAGCTGCCAAAGTCGCTTCATTCAATTTGCGGTAAAGCCGTAACCCGTCATGTAATTGACGCGTGCCGCGCTGCGGGCGTAACTCGCATTATAGTAGTCGTCGGCCATGAAGCTGAGGTAGTTAAATCCGGTTTAGGGTCCGACGTAGAGTATGCGCTTCAAGTACATCAGCGTGGAACTGGAGACGCGGTCATTGCTGCCAAGGAAAACTTGAAAGACTGGTGCGGCCCTATTCTCGTTCTTGCCGGTGATGCACCACTAATTCGGCCCGAGACAATTTGTCAGCTGATCGCAATGCAGGCTGGAGGCGCATCGCTTGCAATGGCGACCGCCGTTCTCGATAATCCAACTGGGTATGGCAGAATTCTGCGAGATGATGACGACAATATCTTGCGGATTGTTGAAGAGAAAGACGCGTCTGAAGCTGAGAAGCGGATAAAAGAGTGGAATCCGTCCGTTTATGTATTCGATCCCGTTCAGCTCTGGGATGCGTTAGACATGGTTCAGCCTAATAACAGTCAGGGCGAGTTCTATCTTACCGATACCGTGCGAATAATATCGGAAAAGGGCGGAATGATCCGATCTTACACTGTACCATGTGCAACAGAGACTCTGGGAATTAACACAAAACTAGAGCTTGCTGAAGCGGCCGCAATCATGAGGTCTGCCATTCTAAAGAACCACATGCTCGCGGGTGTAACCATCGTTGATCCTGCGAACACGTATATTGATGCTGCGGTTTCAATAGAACAAGACACCACGATCCTGCCAGGATCATTATTATGTGGACATACCAGCATTGGTCCTGACTGTGTAATTGGACCAGCCGCAAATATCACTGATAGTACCGTTGGCGCCGGGTGCTATATCGTCAGTAGTCAAATTGTACAGAGCGTACTTGAGAATCGAGTAAAAGTTGGGCCATTTGCTAATCTGAGGCCGGGAACTCATCTTTGCGATGCAGTAAAGATCGGTGACTTTGTCGAACTTAAGAATGCTCGACTTGAAGAGGCTGTTTCTGTCAGCCACCTGTCGTATCTTGGTGACGCACATGTCGGCGAACACACGAATATCGGGGCTGGGACAATTACATGTAACTACGATGGCTTCGATAAGCACCGAACCGAGATCGGTGCGCGAGCATTTGTAGGGTCGCACTCAACGCTTATCGCGCCGATTCACGTTGGTAATGATGTTATTGTTGCTGCTGGCACGACATTACCAGCTGGAGTGTCCGTTCCGGATGATTCGCTGGCAATATCGCGAGAGGCGCATTCAATAAAGCCAGAGTGGGCAAGAAAGTACAGAGAGAGTAAGCGAAAGCGCAGCCAGATTTAGACTGTTCAGGAGGGTGACATGCGGTGTGAGAACGACTTGAGAATCTTCACGGGGAATGCAAATCCAAAACTTGCCGCAGCGATTGCTCAAGAACTTAACACGCCGCTAGGTGAAATTGTTGTGAAACAGTTTTCAGATGGCGAGATCTGTGTAAAGATTGAGGAGAGCGCACGAGGTCAAGACATTTTTATCGTGCAGCCTACATGCAATCCGGTGAATGACAATTTGATGGAAGTGTTGATTATGATCGACGCTTTTAGACGAGCGTCTGCGAGCAGAATAACAGTTGTTCTCCCGTATTATGGCTACGCCAGACAGGATAAAAAGGTCAAACCGCGAGAGCCGGTCACGGCGAGACTAATCGCAAACCTGGTTACGCAGGCTGGAGCCAGTCGTGTTTTGTGTGTCGATCTACATGCGGGCCAGATACAGGGGTTTTTTGATCTGCCTGTCGACCACCTGTATGCTGGGCCGCTCATTGGCGATTATCTCTCAAAATCTGGCCTTGCAGATGGTAATACTGTTGTCGTTTCTCCGGACGTAGGCGGAGTTGCACGAGCACGTGCCCTTGCAGAACACCTGAAATCTCCGATTGCTATCATTGTAAAGCGTCGGCCTGAGCCCAATCAGGTTGAGATCATGGAGATTATCGGCGACGTTGCCGGCAAGACATGCATCATGATAGACGACATGATCGATACGGGTGGCAGTATTGTTCAGGGAGCTCAGGCATTAATCAACCGCGGCGCATCGACGGTTCATGCTTGCTGCACTCATGGAATCCTGTCTGGAAATGCGATCGAACGGGTCCAAAACTCTCCGCTTAAGAGTCTGGTAGTGACGGATACCATTCCCCTGTCTGAAGATAAGAAGATAGGTAAGATCAAGGTCATATCTGTCGCAAGTTTACTCGCAGATGCTATCCGCCGGATTCACCTTGATAACTCTGTTAGCGAACTGTTCAGCCATTACGCTAATCACTAAATTCCATCAATAAAATCAATTAACTGCTGACCTGCGATTGCTTGGGCAATCGCAGGTCAGCAGCATTAAGCCTCGAATGCGCTCCGACCACCTACGATCGTTCGCTTTACGCTTCCATCTTTACCCAACAACGTAAGATCGGCATCATAGCCCACTTTAAGCAGTCCTTTACAATGGTCCAATCCAAGCGACGCTGCCGCGTTGTACGATGACATGGCTGCGCGTTCCGAGAGGGCGAAACGAGCGGCATTTAGGAAAGCCCGGTCGAGGGTCAGCAGGCTTCCTGCCAGAGTTCCAGATGCGAGCCGAGCCGCTCCATTTTGAACGACGACGCGGTGCTCACCCAGATGAAATTCATATCCCTCACCCATCCCTGCGCCTGGAATACCATCCGAAATCAAAATTACTCCGCGACATGTTTTGGCCTTGATGAGCGCCACGCAGGACTCTGGATGAACGTGAATATTGTCCCATATGAGTTCCGCCTTCAACTCGTCGCGGACAAAGGCTGATCCAACAACACCGGGTTCGCGGCCCTCCATCTGCCGCATTGCATTAAAACAGTGTGTAACATGTTTTGCGCCGTGTTCAATTGCTTCGCTTATCTGGTTGTATGTCGCATCACTATGTCCAATAGATGCAATTATCCCACGTGATGACAAATACCCGATGAGTTCCAAGGCTCCTGGCATCTCTGGAGCTAGAGTAACTACTCTTACAGCATTTATGTTTTCTCCAACACCTTTGTTCAAATCTTCGATGGATGGAGGCAAAACATATTCGGGAGGCTGGGCCCCTTTTTTTGCAGGATTGATATAAGGGCCTTCAAGGTGGACGCCAAGGACCGCAGCGCCTTCCCATGCGGCAGGATCCGTTCTCATGGCATTAGCCGCCACAGCTACTGCCTGCGTCTGTTGATTCCACGCGCCAGTAACTGTAGTAGATAGGAAACCTGTTACTCCGTGAGATGCAAGGTGGCTGGCGATTTTGGACAGCCCGCGTGCCGTTCCCTCCATGACGTACTCACCAGCTCCGCCATGAATATGAATGTCTATGAAGCCAGGAGTAAGTATCAAGTCCCGGTAATCCAGATCGCGTCTTTCCGGTCGAATATCTGCATCGATTGCCTGGATATCGGCAATCTTGCCAGAATCGATAGTCAAAGCGAGTTGTTCTGAACAGGAAAAGGCATCGGCTGCGATGCCAGCAAGAATACGATACGGCGAGCTCATTGTTGTCCCTTTTCGGCACACTCGTGCGTTATTATGATGCCGAGGTGCCAGACTTTACCGGCGCAGTCTTTCGGCTCTCTGCTGAGAGCCATCGGATCAATTCGCCAGCCTGAACAGTAGTTAGCAGGTCTAGCGAAGATACTCCGTATTTGTCAAGATCGAGACTGCCGGTTTCGATCCCTCTGGATCTACACATACTTGTTATAGCACCTGTCTGTGCTGCAGTAATTGCACTGTTTTGAGAGCGTAGAGATTGTTTCGTAAATACACCGTCGGAATTATCAATATCTTTACATGTAACCTGCGTATCCAGCGAACCTTGCCTCACTCGTCGTTGTGACGCGCGAGCCTGCGATGGGAGATATTCACTGTCCCCCGATTCTTCAAGCACGCTCATCTCAAAGTTTACAGCATCCCTTAAGGCTCTTGCTTTTGCGCGTGTTTCTGCCATTCTGATTAGCGACGATTGCATTGCCTGACTAACATTGTTAGGCGCCGCATCCCCTATTCCGCTAAAGGACCGTTCTGCCACATCCGCAATTAGAGTTACTCGCGCTGAACAGATCGCCACATTGCCATTATCTGTGGTAGGAGCCTGGAGGAGCGATGTCTCAATGCTGCGCAATCCTCGCTCATGCGCGAGTGCAAGTAAACCTGCGTACATTACAAAGCTTCGACCTTGGCGTTCGACGATGTAATCCCTCTTCATGGTGTTCTCCCTGTTATGGCGCACTGATATGCAGACATAAATATACTTTATTCGTACGGCAATTGAAACATTCGTCTACTTAAAATTGATGACTTTTAGAAAATAATCAGATTATTTTATCTGGTTACGTTTTGCAACCAACAGCAACGAGTAACATTACGCGAAACATATGTAGACATAAAGATACATAACGCAGGTTGACATCACTGGAAGCATGTGCGATACTCAATATGTTTGCTGTGTGTGGCATACATGGTAGAACGGTCTGCAGATGAATTAGGCAGACTTTTCCGGCAGGTCCGTAATAGAAACCTGCTGAGGTTCGTGTCAACGAGGCAACCTAACGGTGTCTACGACGGAACGGAAAGGAGGCACGCAAGTGATCCATCCAACCACTGTCCGTCAGGGCTTCTCCCTATCGGCTTTAACAGTCGGTGCAGTTCTGGTGATGTGCCAGGCGCTACATGGAGCCCCGATACAAACGGACAGCAATCGGTCTACACAAAATGTTTCTGCAACTGCCAACAGCGCGGCGACTAGAGACATCAAGGTGACCGAGCCGATTCCTTATACCACCTTAAGGAAGGCAACAACTGATCTGCGCAGCGGCACAAGCCGAACTGTGCAAAACGGTATCAATGGCTCAAAAGAGGCCGTTTATCGAGTTTCATATAAATCAGATGGCGAAGAAATCAAGCGCGATCTGATCTCGACCCGCATTCTGAAACACTCAACTCCGGAAATCGTTGAAGAGGGACGCCAGATGGCTCTTCCCTCCCGCGGTTATTTTTCTGGTCGGCGAGTAGTGACAATGTCCGCCACAGTTTACGATCCCTATCATTGCGGTGGATCTGGTTCGGGTAGGACGGCTGCGGGATTGCAGGGTGGATACGGCGTTGTCGCCGTCGATCCCAGATTTGTACCGCTAGGTACGCGGCTTTACATAGAAGGATACGGTTACGCTGTTGCCGCTGATACAGGCGGAGCTATAAAAGGTAACCGAATCGATCTCGGTATTGATTCGAGACACGATGCATCGAGCATCAAGAATATGAAAGCGGTACGCGTTCATATTCTTGACTAACTGGCACACCTGGCCCGTGTGCCAGGCCGCATCGTTATGGCCATATCAAAACGCTATACGTTCGCGGATGTGCAAGAATGCTTGATCTGTCGTCGCCAAAGCAGGTTTCGGATCTGCTTAGAGAAAATGGACTTCGGGCGCAAAAGCGGCTGGGACAGAACTTTCTCTGCGACAGAAATATCCTTAACAGGATTGCAGGTACGGCGAACCTCACACCTGCAGATTCTGTAGTTGAAATCGGCGGGGGCTTGGGCGCATTGACGCTCACCCTCGCCTCTTTTTGTAAGTCGGTTACCTGTATCGAAATCGACCACGGAATGGAACCCCTGCTTCGTCAGCATATCGCGGGATGTTCGAACGTAAATCTGATTCTTGCAGACTTCCTGAGGATGGATCACGATAAGCTGTTTTCTGAGGCCTTTTCTGGTGGCACCGGCTATATCGTGGCAAATATCCCCTATTACATCTCCTCACCGATACTCGAGATCCTTTTGCGACACAAGAGGCATCTTCGAAAGATCGTGATGCTAGTGCAGCAGGAATTTGCGAACAGGCTTGTTGCTGCACCTGGAAGCGACGATTGTGGTTCGCTTTCATTGTTTGCACAATATCACGCCAATATCGAAATTGCTTTCTCGGTTCCGCGCACGGTTTTTCTTCCCCCGCCTGACGTTGGCTCAGCAGTTATCATGATTGAGCCAAAGATACCTGGTACCATACCCGTTGAGAACGAGGAACGCATGCTGGCCCTTATTAGGGCTGGATTTGGCCAGCGCAGGAAAACGATTGTAAACGCACTGATGCGGTCTCCTGCGTCTTACGGTCTCAAATTTGGTATGGAAGACAGACCGCTGATTGAAGGGTTATTACAGGAGGCTGGTATCGATCCACAGCGACGAGGTGAGACCCTTTCACTTCATGAATATGCCAGACTTGCTGACGCTTCAGTTCTCGATTAAAGCCTTATATCTCTGCACTTTTTCGCTAGATCTACCCAAACACTGAGTCGATGCCGACAGGGCTTAGTTTTCGAAACGCGCCAATGTACCTTTAGCTAGAACCTGTGTGGACGTCATTATCTTTCGCGTGGAGAAGCACTGCTGGTAGGAGGGGTATCACGAATAGCACAAGTGCCGTCGTTGCTGCGTTAACCCATACAAGGTGGCGGAACGTGAAGTGTAGCCTGTCAAATAGAGTTGATCCCGTCCAATCGGACAGTGCGTTCGTCGCATTCCAAACGCTCATCATCACTGCATATCCTATTGCTTCGGCGCCCGCAGGTGTTCCCCGTGCGGCAAGGTCGTAAACAGGCAGGATGGCGAGCGTGCCAGATATCCCAGCGATTGCAGTTATGATGACTGCAGGGAGCGCTGCAGTGTAGTGGAGGAAGCTCAGCGTGCCAATTGCGTGCGCTATGACGCTTCCAACAAGAAGAACCTTCACAGGGCGTCGTCGACATAATACATAGTTGATCCATGCCCCAAGTAGACCAAACGCTGCATTTATTGAAGACAGGCCCCCAACAAATACTTTTGTAAAGTGCAGGGTGTTTGTCTGATAGAACAACAGTGCCGTTCCAAATCCCGGTGAGGCTGCAATCAGGAAGATCATGCCTCCGGCTGCTAATGTAACGCGGCTGGAAATAAGCAGCCGCACAATTCTCAAGCTCTCCGCAACTGGTTCACGGCTTATCTTGCTCCCCTTAGGTTCGGTCATGTGGCGAAAGTAAAGAGCAAAAAGCAAGATGTGCGGGCACGACGCGATACCTATCGTGATGCCGAATGCGTTGCCAGCGAGCCAACCTCCCATGAGTCCGCCAGCGACACTTGCGACTCGAAATGTTCCAATCCGTTGTGCCGTGAGACGGCCATAGGCGCCATATTCGCGCCCAATTTCGATCATTCTTCCGCCGAGTGACGTACTCGTGATGACGACTGTAACGTAAAACAACGTATAGACGATTAACAGATCTGCGTATGAGCGGTGAACAAGACCCAGTGCCAGCCAAAAGAAAGCACCTGACCCAACCCCTAGCAGAATATAGTTGCGTCTTCTTGTTCCCATAAAAGGCAGCGCATCGGTCAATACACCAGCTACTGGCTTGATGTAGTTGGTGAAGTTTCCAATTAGAAAGAACATGGAGATACGCACTGCGTTTAGTCCAAGTTGATCCTTGAGCAGAAAACGCAGAGGTAAATCTGCAATGCTTAAAGCGATGTTTGTTATCAGCCAACCTGTGGCGATTAGACTAGCCTGACTCTCGAGCGTTTTTTGAGGTAGGGACCCATCACTGGGCGGGGTTAATGAGGGAATATGATGTGGTCGCAAGCGAAACCTCGCAATACCTTGCAGTTCTGGTCGTGCAACGTGTAACTCATGCAACAGTTACGCCGCAGCAGCCATCTATACCTTCCCTTTGCGTGCCGAAATCTGATCATCTGTACTTCGAAGGATTTGCGGCGTGGAACATCGAAACAAATGAACGTACTGATTCCCGTTGGTAACATGTTAAAAGGCCTCATAAGAATGCATAGCAAGGTTTTAGGACGGCTAATACTTATTCTGGCGCTTGCTTTGTGTTCTTTCCCGTGCTCTGTGTTCGCACAGCCAGCCCCAACATGGACCTGGATCTGGGCACAGGACTCGGCCCCTGCTCCAGATACGCTCTATCTGCGTGAGAGTTTTCGCCTTGCATCTGCCCCGGCATCTGCCCTGCTCTTTATAACTGCTGATGAGGACTTTGCGGCATTTATTAATGGCGACCGTAAACCGGCCGCACAGGGTTCTGACTGGACTACCGTTCAGGAAGTCAATGTTACTCACCTGTTGGCGAAAGGGCAAAACCTGCTTGCAATTCGGGCAATGAGCGCAGGAGGGCTCGCCGGCGTACTGTTTCGTTTGCAGATTACGATGCCAAATGGCAAGAGTTTTATGCTGCACTCGTGTTCGAGGGTAAAGGTAACGCGACGTCCACCTCCGGGATGGGTAGATCTAAAGTACTCGGACGCGAACTGGCTTGCTGCGCACGAACTGGCTCCGGCAAATGCTCAGCCCTGGGGACCGTTACATGGCGCCCTCGTAAATGACCCCGCACACCTCGTCCGATTGTGGGATATTCGTGCGGGCCTACCACCTGATCAAAGTCCATACGTTTCTAAAAGAATTGTCGGGGATCGGATGCTCCTCGCAACGAGCGTCACAAGCGTTTCAGACATGCGTCTGCTTAATAGAGCTGGGTTTAGCCTGTTTCAAACCGATTCCAACCACATTTCAACTGAGCAGGATGCACCTGGCCACTGGAACTGGACGTTGGCGAGCGCCTCAGGCCATTCTGTGAATGGTATTGGATTAGACTGGTGTTACGCTCCTCACAATGCTTTTCCGCCCGAGTGGTATCGTATGTCGGTCCCGTTTACTCGCATTCAATGCGTAGAGCACCATCAACCGGTTCAGGCCTTCTCACCATGGGATCCATCATGGGTTGCCTTCGTTTCCGCAAGCTACGATGCGATAGCGAAGCAGTTTCCTGCCGAAAATGATGATCATGGCAAAGAGAAGGCAAAAAGACCGAATAATTCACAGGTCTCTGCACTGTATGTCGGCATTCACGGAGACTATGGTGAGGCTGGCTTGTTAACGGGTGGCAGAGTGCTTGTGCCCAGTCAGCGCGCAGCATGGGAGAAGCAATTCGGCGACACCCATGATCATTTGGGCTGGTGGTGCGATGATGCGCTTGCGCGTAAGGCTTTTCAAACAGCCATGGTTGCCAAGTATGGCGATATCAGTCATCTAAACATAGCGTGGAAACGATCGTTTAAGGCGCCCGATGAGATTGCGTTTCCATTGCCTACCGGAATACGACCAGAAGCGAAACGTGAATGGTTGGATTTTGTCGAATGGTACCAGGCTGGGGTTGGTCAGGCTGTCGAGACAAACCTCTCCGCAGCAAGACAGCGCTTTCCCAAAACCCTCTTGATGCTCCCGGTAGGGTTTTCCGATGAAAACCCACGCGGCGGTAATGACAATTCTCTGCTGCCAAAGCTAGCGGCCAAGTTTTCGGCAGACGTTCGCTCCACGCATGGTGGCTTTCGGCCATTCGCAGAGAACTCGGCAACAATGTTCGGGCGCATCGCAAGTGCATGCCGCTACTACGGCGTTCCTTTCTGGTCCGAACCTCCTGGTCCCTTGACGCCTGAACAGGAGGTTGGCAGAATTTTCGAAGACATATCCCAGGGAGCCAAAGGTCATTTTGAGTGGTCTGAAAATGCCCTGTCGAACATCGACGTTTTCTACAAGTATGGCAAGTTGATGCGAGTGGAAAAACCAATCGTTGATGTGGCAATGTTCTATCCGGCTGAAGCCCAGCGCCTTCGGCCAGATCAGGGCTATAATCAGCTTTTTGCGCAAGCCTGCACCTATATGCGCGACGTCGCCAATTATGACATCGTCGACGATCGCATGGTTCTGGATGATTGCCTCAGTCACTACCGAGTACTGGCTCTGTGGGAAGGCACTCAAGCGGATCAGAAAACCCTAGATCGTATTCGAAACTGGGTTAATGCCGGCGGAACTCTGCTCGCATATGATTTTGGCAAGGTTTCGACTTTCGAAGGTGACACAGGCTGGTGGAACGACATGTTTGGTTACAGTCGAACCCTGTCGCCTGCCGTTCTTAAAGAGTACTACACTGGCGTGATACCATCGCAATATCGAATTATCACGGGTGATCCTTCCGCATCAGAATATCTGAGTGATGATGGATGGGAAAAGCCGGATATGCCCACAACCGTCGATGGCGTTGCCAGCCGGTGGACCAACAAGCCAACGGCATCGTTGCGCGTGCCAGTAAAACAGGGGATAAACTATTCGCTCATTATTCGTGCGCTGGCACCGCCCGAATCTGCCGGCTTAAATCGTACTGTAATGGTTAATGGCCGAGTGATCGGTCAGCTATCACAAACTGGCGAAGTGACATATCGGTTTGTGCTGCCATCAACCATATTTCAAGATCGTCCTTTAACTTCGATATCTTTCCAATGTGAGCTCTTCACACCGGCGACGCCGATTCCAAACCACTCAGATGCCAAAAGCCTCGGTTTGTTGATACACTCCGTTCAACTTGTTGAACAGGGGCAGACCCCCACCCTTGAGCCACCCTCTCTCCCGGGCCAGATCCGACATGAACTGGATCTTGTTCGTCTCCGTAATGAATGGGCTCAGTTAAAGGGCAAAGGGATGACAATTTTCTTTCCTGCGCAGAAGCGGCTATTGAAGGGCTATATGGAGGTCGTTCGACGAGCGATTTACCATCTTACGGATATAGATCCTGCATCCGGACGCCGCGATGCGCTCCCAGTCGACGATGCTAATGACGGAATATACGCAACACTTTTTTCGAATAAGATCCTGTACTACAACCCTAAAGATACACGCGTAACAAAGAAAGTAGTGCTGCCACCAGCGACACTAGAAGCCTGGAAAGACGAAATAGAAACCCCTCGTGAGCATTCCTGGATGTTAACTCTGGAGCCACATAGTATCCAACCCATCTACCTTTCTGCTGAACCGCAGGAGATGCTATTCGAGTGTGAGAAGTTCACAGATATCTCTGCTGGCAAGCCTGTGGCGAATGCAAACTGCAGCCCCGGGGCTGGTATCAACTGTATCACTCTGCCGAAGGGCGCTCAGATTAGCACTCATATCTCAATTGATGACGATGCTGCCGGAACATATACTGTCTTTACGAGGTGTATTACGGGGCAAAAACCACAGTCTGTGGACATACTCATTGATGGCCAGGCCATCAGTGCCATCGATGCGCAGGCTGGCGGAACTTTGCTTGCCGGCTCGGTTAAACTCGCGGCGGGCCAGCATACTCTGTCAATTAGAAACAGATCACAAATTAATATCGATGCGGATTACGTGGTCCTAACAAATGACAGAACCGTCGCAGGGTACAACTTCGCGGCGCACTTTGCGTCGGTGGAATAGGCTTGCGGCAGGCGTCGTATTCCTATCGTTTCATTTGAGATTTAGCGCTAGAGGGAACATTGTGCAAAATGATACCGGAATGCGGTCCAAGAGTGAAATTTGTAATGCTTTGGCCCGCTGCTGTTAGCATTGGACCGGCTAATTGGACAGTTAAAGCTCCACGGTCGTGTGAATTAACGTAAACATCCCCGTTCTGGAATCGGCGACGCCATACTTCACCGCCAGTAGCAGGAATCTCATGCCTCTCCTGTACCGGGCCGCCTAACGGAGAATCAAAATAGTTGCGATATCTGTTGAATTCTCGCTGCATCACCGAAAGGCTCATACCTGCATCCACTGGTTCACCAGGGTATACAGGCATTGGCTGAAGCACCAATCTTCCCTGACTGTGGCACGCTAGGAGATAGCTGGCAAGCCCATATTCTAGCTCTTCTGTATTTGTGTAGGCCAGAGAAGCGATGAACACGTTGTCGATTCGCGCGGCTCGGTCCGCCGCCTCGACCTGCATCTCCCAGGCATTTTCATTCAATGGCGCGGCTGCCCAGTACGGCCGGACCCAACCTTCGCACCAGGCGCCATCGATAACGCTATTCATTTCATCCCAGGATCGGCCTTGAAGTTGCGGCTCCGTTCGGATTTTTTCTACCGGCAGGGTTGCACGACCTATAAGAGTTTCAAAGCCAATTGAAGAAGCAACAAGCATGAAACGTGATGGGTTATGGACAGTGGTTAAGAACGAAGATGTGGCGTCCACTCTTGATGCAAAGGTCTTGTATTCACGGGGCTTCAAGTCGCCAACGGTGTCAGATGTCGGCAAATCCGCGGCTAATACTCCAAACGAGTGGTATTTAGAGGACAGCACATACGAGCTGCTTGCAAAGTACTCAGCCCACTTACTATTTCCGCAATCCATCCAGTGACCGTGTGCTGCTTCGTCGTTTAATGGCTTGCCAGAGCTATCTGTTAGCTGCCAACTGGACATTTCAGGCTTCCAAACGCCGATTGTACCATGTGCAGTTGGATCATCAAAAACCTCAGATGCGTAGGTAAACAGCAGAGGCGTAAAAAGCTTCTGTATTGCCCGCATGCGGGGAAAGGTGTCGGGGGTGATGCATTTCGCATCAAGCACAACAACATCGCACGTGGATGCCAGCCAGTTTTCAGAAGCTGCCCCAAGCGGTATTCCTGCTCGTGCGCAGTCTTCCTGTTCGGGCCCGCCATCGCGTAGTCCGCGTGTAGCAACGATTCCCAGCCTAATAGGAAAGGCGTCGCGGATCCTATCGCTGCGTACAATCTCGCCCGGAAGGCGCCGCTTGGCAGGCTGAACCACTAAGCGCGGCGGCGTTCTGTGGCACCCACTGGCGGCCAGAAATGCGCTGAGGCTCAATGCCAGCAGCGATCGCATTGTTAGAATTACGCTGGACTCTTTTAGCGATATAACCTGGCGCTTCACTGTCAAAATCCTCTTTCGCACCCTGCACCATTATTGCCAGAACTGATAGGTTGGCAATCCTACACTTATGCCATAGATATTCCAAAGGCTTCCCACTACAAATTGCCCCAGCATCAGTCCGATGAAGAAAGGCAGCGCTTTGTGAAAGCCGCCTCTGCCTCCATAACGAAGTATAAGCGACTTAAAGAGCCATGCCAGGAAAAGTGGACCCCAGACCAGATTAATTTCCCAGGACGACGTGACTGCGAAGGCTAGTGGATGCAATGGCCACCACGGCAGCTTCATGCGTAAAAACTGCAGGAGAAAAGCGATGCCAAAGCCCGCCGTGATCGCGAAGAATTCTGGGGGTTTACCCAGTTCAGGCGCACGCAACCATCCGTCCAGCTTGTTATACGCCTCGGCGCCAAACGTCATTTTGGATTTGCCTTCCGCCCCATAGCTGTACATGAGGTGGAGAATAACCCAAAACGCAATGAATACTGAGAGCGAGCCAAACACAAACATAGCTGTCGACCATTGACGGTAGCTAGATCGTGTCTGTTCGGCGAGCTTGTATCCCTCAAGCTGTTGAGGCATTGGATGCGACCTATATGCCCGGTTAAACCAGAAGAAGAGCGCAAAAACAGTCAGGGAATCCGCATCAAATGCTCTTGTGCCGGCAACGCGAGTCATGATCTGTTCGGGGCCTGTAAAGTGAAGGTCGTGCATTGGAGTTCCCAATTCTGCACGCATCCTTGTGATCGCAAGAGCAAGAGCGAAGTAGATGAAGAAAAACAGAATTCCGATGTGATATGGGAGCCCAAGGTAGTGCGCGAAAACCAGCAGACCAGTCACGCCAATGGCAATTCCTGTTGCAGCCATGCGATAACTCATTGGTTCTTGGGAGTCGTCCAGTGCGGACTGCTTTCCCAGAATACGCTGACCAACCTGCTTCAGGTATCCCCTGCTGATGTAGACCGAATAGAGACAGAACGAAAGGTATGCGCCAAACGCCTGATTCTCCGTGTAAGGCACCCGCGGATCCTGATCGTAAGCAAGAGCAACCGTCGTAACCTTCTCGAACTTCCAGAACCAGTAGAAAAATACGCACGAGAAGAGAAAGTCGAGAGGCATAAACATGCCTAGCCCAATCATAAACGGATAGAACGACAGCGGCGTCCAACCTATCGAGTTCCACGGTTTGGCAGTAAAGAACTGTCCAATATCAAGATATGATTGACCAAACCCTGGAGTTAGGACGGTTGGTATCGACGGGTAATAATAGTTCAGGCTGTTAATCTGATCTATAAGTCCCGCAATGATAAAGCCAATCCAGAAGAGACGGTTTCTGAAGATACCTGACGGCTGAAACGCTTGTTCGCTCGTAATCTGCAATGGCAGCTGAACGACCGGATACGTGAGGCGCTCACTATCAGTCCATTGTCGTCGTAGAATTGCATTAATGCAGAGCATTACGAAGAGCAGCAGGCTAACAAATAGGCTCCAGGCAAGTGTTACTGGCAACCAGGCACGGATATATTTCGCTTGCCATACGCTGTCGTGGCCAATATAGTAGCTCTTGTAAATCGACTCATCGCTAATGAATAGAGCCGACCGCAAGTGAGGATTGATAAGGTGAGCCCAGTTATTAGTCGAATTAGCATGCTTGAAGGTCCAGGTGAGCATTGGCACAAAAACTTCGAGCATGTCGTGTCCAGACACACACGAACCAATGCACAGAACCGTGTATACAAGCAGAAGTTCGGCTCGCTGAAGCGCGATGCCTGGGCTGCGAGTAGAAATCAGCTTGTTTAGTACGGTGAGAACAAGCAGAATGAAGACGGTATTGAAAAGAAGCGAAATCGTAGTCGGATGGGCCGAATACCGAACCACTTCCATCTGAACAACCCAGTAAGAGTTAACAGGCAGCAAAACCAAGCACAGCAGAAATGAACGCCATGTAAGTGCAGATCCACCCCGGTTCGTGGTTGCCGTGTGCAGCTCCTGAATCTGGTCCTCAGCGCCATCCTCATCCGAGTAACTTGAATGCGATTGAGCAACCGCCATGCAACCGTCCTTTGCAGATCGCCTAAGACAAACAGCGTCTCATCAGGCGCCCGGGCTCTTGGTAAGAGCATGCGCATAATTCTTCTTAAGGGTCCTTAACTCCTTCAATTCTCGGCATCCACCTAATAATCGGTACTTTGTGAAAAAGTCCGCAATGTACTGACGCCGGTTAATTGACGGGCGGTGAGACAACAGGTATACTCACGTACCAGCCCGCGACCCCCGTGCGTGCAAAGTTAATAGGGAACTCTCCCTGTTTTCCCGTTGTATGCTGGATATAAGTGAACCAATTAATGGCATACAGTAATTTTCAAGAATTCTTAAAACGGTTAGAGGATATCGGTGAACTAAAGCGTGTCGATCGCGAAGTTGACCCGTACCTTGAAATAACTGAAATCGCGGATCGAGTAATGAAGATGCCCGGCGGCGGTCCGGCCCTGCTCTTCGAAAACCCGAAAGGCTCCTCGTTTCCAGTAGCAATCAATGCTTTCGGTTCGAAGCGCAGAATGGCAGCCGCGTTGGGCGTTGAAGACATAGAGTCCATTGCAGACGAAATTGCCTCGATGCTGAAACCGGAGGTACCGAATGGCGCCCTACAGGCAGCACGAGAGCTTCTGCCAAAATTAGGCGTGCTCATGAAGATGCCGCCACGACATGATCGTGGCGAAGGTACGTGCCAGGAAGTCGTCAAGACGGGCGATGACATCAATTTGGAAGAGCTGCCCATCCTGCATTGCTGGCCACAAGATGGCGGCAGGTACATTACACTGCCACTCGTCTTTACCAACGATCCTGTTACTGGCAAACGGAACGTTGGGATGTACAGAATTCAAGTTTACGATCGCAACACCTCAGGAATGCACTGGCAGATGCATAAGGTGGGAGCCGAGCATGCGCGGGTAAGCGCAGAGCGAAATCAGAACATTCAGGTGGCAGTTGTGCTCGGAGGCGATCCAGCGTTGACTTACGCAGCTACGGCACCGTTGCCGCCAGGCATCGACGAAATGCTGTTTGCCGGTTTCTTGCGAAAAAGCCCAGTGCATCTCGTAAAAGCCAAGACGGTGGATATCGAAGTTCCGGCCGATGCAGAAATAGTAATCGAGGGTTATGTCGACCCGAGAGAGCAGAGGCTTGAAGGGCCATTTGGCGATCATACAGGGTACTACTCATTGGCGGATATGTATCCAGTACTCCATGTAACTGCGATTACGCATCGCAAAAACGCTGTCTATCCCTGTACTATTGTAGGTCAGCCTCCAATGGAAGATGGCTGGCTCGGATATGCAACCGAAAGGCTTTTTCTACCACTTCTAAAGCTCACATTGCCAGAAGTTGTAGACATGCATTTGCCGGTGCAAGGGATCTTTCATAACATTGCGCTCGTCTCAATCAAAAAACGCTATCCTGGGCATGCATTCAAAGTTATGCACGCGCTATGGGGCCTCGGGCAGGCGATGTTTACTAAGATGATTTTCGTGTTTGATGCTGATGTCGACGTACAAAATGTTGACGAGTGCCTCTGGCGTCTGGGCAATAACATCGATCCAGAACGCGATACGTGTGTCGTGCGGGGACCTATAGATGTATTAGACCATGCTTCCCGCTCGATGGGTTTTGGGTCCAAGATCGGGTTTGACTGTACGAGAAAGCTTCTTGCTGAAGGTTTTACTCGCGAATGGCCAGATGTGATCACAATGTCTCCGGAGGTGAAGAAACGTGTCGACGCAATGTGGACGGATCTGGGCCTTGATTAAGGGGTCCATGTGACAGAGCCAGATACGACAACCGTACCTATTTATCAATCGCCCGAACTTGGCAAATCGCTTTTTTCGGTAGATATGCAGTGGGGGCAGCAGCCCGTTCGTCTTACGGCTTTTACTTGCCGCAAGATGCCACTTGAAGCGCCTGTGACATCTGTTCATATCGTATCTTTTTGCGGTGAACGAGTCCTGGTGGTTCGAGACAGAAAGGGTTCATTCGGATATCCTGGCGGCCGCCTTGAACCGGGAGAAACCGTAGCTGATGCAATGGCACGTGAAGTATACGAAGAAGCCAATGCCCGTCTGCATCCTGATTACAAACTTTTTGCAGTGCTCCGAATAGAGTGCACCGTGCAGCTCCCTGGGCGCGAATATCCGCATCCTTACAGTTACATGGGTATGTACACAGGGCTAGTTCGAGCTCTGGAGCCAGTTGCTCGTGATCCCGCTGGTATCATTACTGGTCGCGACCTGTTTACTGCCGAGGACTGTCAGCGCCGGCTAGACGAGCACGACCAAATACTGTTGCGTGAAGCCGTTGACGTGTTGCGCAACTACCCACTCGCTGCCAGGCGGTTAGCCACATTCTTGGGTAGCTGAGGAACTACGCACACACGAAGGGGCCGCATTGCTACGGAATACACCTAAGAGGATCATCGTTGCCATTACAGGCGCAAGTGGCGCCGCATATGCCTTGCGCTTCTTAGAGTGTGCGGCTGCACATTATGATGAAGTCTATGTGATGCTTTCCGACCAAGCGAGGCAGGTGATAGCGCTTGAGACCGGTCTGAACCTGCCTCCAGGAAATGCCGCACAAGTTCAGCTTCCTGGCAATTCACACTGCACAATGCGTCTTCTTGATCGTAAGGACTACTTCTCTCCACCCGCAAGCGGTTCATTTGTCCACGATGGAATGGTTATTGTGCCCTGCTCCATGGGAACCGCAGGCAGAATAGCGAACGGGATTAGCGATGATCTGGTAACGCGTGCAGCTGATGTCTGTTTGAAAGAGCGGCGCAAACTGATACTTGTCCCACGTGAGATGCCATGGAATCTCATTCAGCTGAGAAACATGACGGCACTTACTGAAGCCGGAGCAACTATTCTTCCGGCATCGCCGGGATTTTACAATCGCCCCAAAACAATCGAGGATATCGTGGATCATGTGGTGGCAAGAATACTACAACAACTTGGCGTATCTCACCATTTATCGCCCGAATGGGCAGTAGCCGACGAAGAATCCGAAGTAGATATGGAGCCGAATTCGCTTTGAATAACCTGTTGAAATCAACGCGGCTCATACTTCAGATGATCAAGTTTGAGCACACGATTTTCGCCCTTCCATTCGCCCTCATAAGTGTTGTATTGGCATCCAGGAGCTCATCCCATGGGCTGCACGCTTCTTCAATTGGATATGTGCTGCTTGCAATGGTCGGGGCAAGAAGTGCTGCGATGTCGTTTAATAGATTGTGCGACGCTGACATTGACGCTTCAAACCCCAGGACTGCTGGTCGACATATTCCAGCTGGTCTGTTAACTAAATTGCAAGTTGCATTTTTTCTTCTCGCCTCAGTTACACTCTTCGAGTTTTCGGCTTATAGTCTTAACAGACTCTGTTTTGCCTTATCTCCTGTCGCACTAGTATTTCTTCTGGGCTACTCGTACACCAAGCGGTTCACGTGGCTCTGTCACCTTGTCTTGGGCTTTGCGATCGGTATCGCACCGATAGGCGCCTGGATGGCGATCCGCGGCGATTTGCACCCTGTGCCTCTCCTGCTTGGTCTATCCGTGATGTTATGGATCGGTGGGTTTGACATCATCTATGCGTTGCAAGACTATGATCATGACATTCAAAACGGTGTTTTTTCCTTGCCTGTGCGCCTGGGAAAGCCACTTTCACTGCACGTGTCGCGTTTAATGCATGCCCTGGCCATCTGTATACTCGTTGGCGTTGGTGTCGCTGCATCTCTGCATTACATCTACTTTCTCGGAGTATTAGTTGCTGCAGCTCTCATTGTGTACGAACAGAGCCTGGTAAAGCCTGATGATCTTCGCAGAGTAGATCTTGCGTTTTTCACACTCAACGGTTGGGTCAGCGTTAGCCTCTTCGGATTTGTTCTTTTGGATACCCTGATAAAAAGGTAAAGGCACTCAATGAGATTGCGCGTTGGGAGCGTTCCATATCTTAACGCCAAACCGCTTGTGGATTGGTTTCACTCCCCGGATTGCAACGAGGACGTCGAAGTTGTATATGCGGTTCCGTCGGAACTGGCAAGAATGGTCCGAGCAGGAGAAGTAGATGTCTGTAACTGCTCGATTTTTGAAAGCCTGTCGCAACCGGGATTGTGTTTAGTTCCTGATATCTCGATCTCATCTGACGGACCAGTTAAGAGCGTTCGACTCTTCGCGAAAAAACCGGCAGCTAACTTGAAATCAGTGGCATTGGACACAAGCTCTCTTACCAGCGCAGCGCTAGCAAAAGTTATCCTATCTGAATTATATGGCTGCGATCCCCTGTATATATCTCATGCTCCAGATCTCGATCAGATGTTATCTGCCTGCGATGCCGGCCTGATCATTGGAGATTTAAAACTGTTCGCATTGCATGCCGACACACAAGTATACGATCTTGGAGAGTGCTGGCAGCGCCTAACTTGCCTTCCCTTTGTATACGCTGCATGGCAGGCACCGCTCGCGGTGCAACTTAAGCATCCTGAATTGCCCAATATTCTGAGCCGCGCGCGCGACTGGGGAGTTGCGCGCCTAGATAAGCTCGCAAAACGGTGGGCGGTTGAGATGCACCTTCCCTACGAACGGTGCTTGGACTACTTCACTAACGCAATGGACTACGATCTGGGAGATCGCCAGTTAGCGGGAATGAACCTTTACCAGGACAAATGTACAAATCATGGGCTGATCCCAACCCCGCCGGTGAGAGTACCCATGTTTGGCGGCGAGGACTCTCCAAAATATTGAATTCAGCCCGTATCCGAAGGTGTAGGTTCTTTCCAACTCTAACCCCCATTTGCGCATTACTTACACCCTGGCGCGAAACTCCTCAGCGTATCCAGGAAGCGCTCAATTTCCTCGAATGTATTGTAATGAACTGGCCCAACACGTACCGCCCCACCCGTTTCTTGCAGGCCCAACGATTCCATCAATCTCATTGCGTAGTAATTACCGCTCCAGCAGCAGATGCCGTTTTCACCTAGTCGAGACGCAATTTCAGCTGGCGAGTACCGGTTCCACGTGAACGCGACAGTGCATAATCGCTCTGAAAAACGTGATGGGTCTGTGATGCCAAATATCTTAACACCGTCTATCTCTTGAAGCCCAGCGATCAGCCTTGCAGTGAGAACACTCTCATAGTGCGCGACAGCGTCCATCGACTTTTCAATTCTTTTGCGAAGCGTGAACATATCAACATCATTTGGAGCCTGGTCACCGATGCTGGCGATGTATTTGATAGCGGCATATGTGCCAGCAATACCTTCATGGTTCTGCGTTCCAGTTTCCCAGCACTGGGGTGCTTGGTTAGGCGCAGGGCGAACCTTATGAGGAGAAAACCGAGACAGAGCCGCAGGGCGGGCATAGAGGATGCCCGCGTGTGGACCGAAAAACTTATACGACGAACAGGCCAGAAAGTCACAATCCAGTGCTTGAACATCACAGAGACGATGCGGAACGTATTGAACGGCGTCAACGTAAACCAATGCTCCATGGCTATGGGCACATCGGATAACAGACTGTACGTCTGGAATGGTCCCTACCGCGTTCGACGCATGCGTGACAGCAACAAGCCTGGTGTTTTCGTTAATTAGACTGCAGACCGCATCTGCTGGAAGCGTGCAATCTTTTTCATCAAATCGCGCGACACGTATAACGGCTCCCTGCTTCGTAAGATCTAGCCAGGGGGCAACGTTAGCATCATGATCGAGATCTGTCACAACGATCTCGTCCCCAGGTCTAATTGTGTCGCCGATCGAGCGTGCAACGTGAAACGTCAGGCTGGTCATGTTGTTGCCGAATATGATGTTATCTGGATCTGGCGCGTTTAGCAGCGCAGCGACGGCCGCTCTGGCAGTAGAGAGTGTCTTCACTGTACGCTGGCTCGTTCGGAACGCACCGCCAACGTTTGCGTTCGCAGTTTTGTAGTAGCCAGCGACCGCATCGATAACCGACTGGGGTACCTGCGTACCGCCTGGGTTATCAAGAAACACGGTTCCTGTTGGTGATGGTGAAAGCTGAGGGAATTGACTGCGGACAGCCTGAATGTCTAACTGAGTCATCGTTACTTACCCGAGTGCCTGTAAAATGACGAAGGGAGCAGACATCACGTCCACTCCCCCATTCTATCGCTCACTTACTCAAAGAAGCTACTCGCTAAGTTGCTTCATCTGCGCATCGATATTGGCCTTAACTTGGACCTTAAACTTAGCGGGCACAATAGC
>CAIXIX010000327.1 GCA_903919615.1 uncultured Chthonomonas sp. | reverse complement strand
GTCAGGACCTGGACTCAATCGGGAGAATGCTTTCAGCATTGAGAAAAGCGCTGGAGCGCAGCACCCCATAGTGTCGGCACGATTTAGAGTTTCCAGGTGTTCTTCTTCCCAGTCCCTAGCCTCCAGTCCCCAGCCCCCATTTGATGTGCCGTGAAGAGGGCGAAGTATGCGGGCCTTAAGCGAAACGCGGCCGCGGCACTGCATTCACTAGTCCCCAATCCCCAGTCCCCATTTGCCGGCCCCAAAGGAGTCCCCAATGAGCATAAAGAGCTTTGAGGATCTGCAGGTATGGCAAATGGCAATGGAACTCGTTGTTGACTGCTATCGAGCACCCGAGGGTTTTCCGAGAGATGAACGCTTCGGCTTAACGAGCCAGTTGCGCCGCGCGGCCGTGTCGATTCCCGCAAATATCGCGTAATGCCATATTCCTGGAGGCAGACACACGCCAATTGCTTCAGCGGTTACGGATTGAGGTTGGCACTCCCAGCAGCGCGATGAAATAAAATATATCACCTAAAGGGGGAGTGCGCGAAAATCAAGCAAACGGCTGTTGTTGCAGCTTGATGGCCTTACCGTTGCTTAGTATCTCCGTCATTTGGATGAAACCAGCCTCTAAGCGCCTTTACGACTGCGATTTGAACGGCTCTCTCTTCATACACCGAGTGTTTGCTACCACTAACAATGCTGGCCAATGGCGTTGCCAACTGTTCCGCACCGATTCTACCTGGCAATAGCTTTTCGTCACTCGTGCCGGTAACGTTTTGCCGGTCGTACACCGGTTTGCCGTCTTCAATGTCGTAAATTGATACGCATACATAGGCTGTTGTTACGTTGTGGACAGGAATTGCCCTGGTATTTCTGGAGCGGAAGTCGATAACGGAAGTGATGACGTACTGAGCCTTGACTGCCCGTCCAAACTGCACGAGAGATTTCAGGCTTGCTGGCCTATCGCTTACCGGCATAACCAGGCTAAGACTCTTCCATGCATTTGCCATTTCTGAATCCGATACGACTGTAAAGTGATGTTTTTGAAGCACCTCTTTGAAACTTCTGATGCCGGTTGTTCTTGAGGATTCGTTCCCGCTGTTGCGGCAGAAGACAACCGGATAGGCGGCAACAACAATCGCTGACTGAGCTTGTGCAGGCGTCGCCCCTGCCAGAAGCACCATGCCGGACGCGATGCAAACAAGGAGTGCGCCGATTGTCCGACGATTTCGAACGGATACCATTACTTTGCCTCTTCTGAACGGAGATTCTAGGAGGCGGCAATGACACGCTCTCACGAATTCGCCGCGACCTAAATGCACTTGCGAGCGCTGGACGGACGCAATTGATTTGATTTATGTTCCATTCTGCGCGTTTGTATGCCACGACTTTGATTTCACTGGATGTTGAGATATAGATTGTGGCCTGTGCCATATTGTGTCCGATGAGGTCTTTGTACCGCCAACAGCACCCTTGCGGATCTCGTGATGTTGACGGACAATGAGTTCCGTGGGAAATTCGAAGGCAGTCCTGCCAAAAGGGTGATGAACGCTTCGGGCTGACTAGCCAGGTAAGGAGAGCTGCTGTATCGATGCCGGCAAACATCGCGGAGGGCCATGCAAGAAGTCATCGTCGCGAGTATCTTAATTTCCTGTCTATCGCACAGGGATCTGCAGCGGAACTTAATACTCATATTCGCATTGCAGCGCGCCTTGGATTCTTGGAGACGTCAACATCGGACAGGTTGCGTCAGGACCTGGACTCAATCGGGAGAATGCTTTCAGCATTGAGAAAAGCGCTAGAGCGCAGCACCCCATAGTGTCGGCTCGATTTAGAGTTTCCAGGTGTTCTTCTTCCCAGTCCCTAGCCTCCAGTCCCCAGCCCCCATTTGATGTGCCGTGAAGAGGGTGAAGCGGCGGGGGCTTTTACGGAATGCGGCGTTGGCGCTGGCTGGCCGGGATGATGCCGAAGCGATCGCAGCGCTTGACGGAGTCACAATGCAGATAACAATTCGACTGCTGCAAACAGAAGATATCGAGCTAATCGCCGCAGCGTTCGACGCGATCGGATGGAATAAACCCGCCGCGCAGTTTGAAAGCTACCTCGCACAACAGACCCAGGGACGGCGCGTGGTCCTCGTCGCCTTCGCAGACGGTGTCTTCTCCGGCTATCTCAACATCGTCTGGGAGCCTGAATATCCGCCCTTTCGCGAGGCCGGCATTCCGGAGTTGCAGGACTTCAACGTTCTGCCTCATTTGCGGCGGCAGGGCATCGGCTCCAGTCTAATGGATGAGGCGGAAAGAGTGGTGGGCGACCGTTCCAATTTAGTCGGCATCGGCGTCGGCATGACGTCCGATTACGGTGCCGCGCAACGACTCTACGTGCGCCGTGGCTATATTCCCGACGGCAGAGGGATCGTATACCGCAATCACTATCCGGCCTATGGCGATATCGTACGGGTTGATGACGATCTTGTGCTCCACTTCACACGCAGATTGCATCGTTGAGAAGGTCAAAGGCAGTTCAGTCAATCATGCAACGCGACGGGGGTTATTGCGGAACGCCGCGATCGCGCTGGCAGGCAGGGCCGATCAGGAAGCAATCGCGGCTCTTAAATGTACGCTGAACGATCCGGAGGAGTTGGTGATGGTTGCGGCCGAAATGCGCCGTGAGCCATAAAACCTATAAATCAAGTGCATAGCGTAACTTATCGTCAACAAGCAGTAGCAATTCAGCCGATGCCTCGCCAAGCTCACCGAGAACTATTGAGGATTCAACGGTAACGAGTATGTCAAGTTTAATTTAGAAATATCTTCCTCAGCTGCCTCAAGTGTAACGGACTCAGTGCATCTGGCCAGCTCCATTAGGCGCTCCAGATCGTTTCGCGAAATCAGGGCCTTATTGCCGATTAACTCTGTATGTACGGTCGTCATTCGGAATATTAGCATAGGGTTGTAACCGCCTCACACGGGATATTTCCACAGGTCAAACTCCCGTGCCCAGGCGGATTTGATCGATGCTCGTTGAGCATCGCGCATCGGTGCAAATCGATTCTTTTCGTAATTGCGTACAGAACCAATATAAGCCTCAAGCGCCGGCTTGAGATCGCCGAAACCTTCCAGCGAAAGCGCCTCATACAGCCTTCGAATCTCCAAAATCGGGTTCTGATCAAGATCATCGTATCTGATTTCATGTAGCCTGGATGCCGGTATTAGCGGCGCCTCTTCGGCATAGCTGTCATACATCGATCGGAAGTTTCGAAGCACGCGGGCGCCCAGGTCTGCGCTGTCTGCATCCTGCAGTGAAGTCATCTCAATAAGCTTAGAGTTTGTATGTAAAGTCGACTGAAATACTGTGTAAGGATCGCGGTGGATATGAACGAATCGGCAGTTTGGAAACAGCTCTAGCAGCAGCTTTATTCTGGCGGTATGCGTGGGCGATTTAAGAACCATTGGCCGATGATGGAGGTACGTCAATTTACGGATGAAGAAGCTAAGAGCGCTACGCCACGAATCTAACTCCGGTTCAGGTATCCCTCGCAATGTGAGGTACTTATCGTATCGATCCGCGCTCCGGGGAAATACCCAGCTCATATACGGTGAGAGAAACGTCATCGTGTTCAGCGCAAACTCATCTTCGTTCGGCGCCTGCAGCGCCTGCCTTACGTTATCCATAGGGCGCGTTGAAGGCATCATCCATGAAAGCAGTCTGGATCGCTGCTTCCGTTCGGTCAACAGAAATGTATACGGAAAGACGGTCTGATACGTAGTGGGGAAAGAGAACTGCGGATCGATAGACAGCAGGTTGTGTAGATGGGTTGTGCCGCTACGCCAATGGCCCAGGACAAAGATCGGATCCTGCACCTCGGTCCGCTCGATTGCCACCGAGAATTCACGCTCTTCGCGCTTTCGGTACGAGGCGGACAGCAATGCGTGCATCATTATCGCCTGGCTACGCAAACGAAACTGCATGCCGTCCTGTCTGCTCAGTCCGTTCGTCTTCAGATGCCGCTGCCACATGGCGCCGTCTACTCCGCCCAGGATTCCCGGGCCCAGTGTGTTCATTAGCGCTCTGCGAAATGACATAGCCCCTCCCGCGTGCTTAGTGCCCTGCGCGCAATTATACCTTTCCGATCCTGACAGGCGCGTGGTAATCCCGCCTCGCCTTCCGATGCCTGGCATTTGTGAAAAACCTGCCAGGAGGTACGCCCAGCTATTACGGATAGCGGGTATAAACTCAGACAAGATAGGACTGAACGCTTGCCGCGATAACAACATGCTCAAATCCTGCTTGCCATAGCTCTGTTGATGCATCAACAGGCGCCCGCAAAAGCCGATCCGCTATTGACTGCGGTGCATGCGAATGACCTGAAGACTGTCCGGCACCTCCTCAAGTCTGGCGTCAATCTGGTTTCTCACGGCGTCGAACCAAACGCGCGCGACACGAACGGCGATACTGCGCTCATCAATTGCGTGTCGTGGCAAATCATTGATGCAGTCTTTGTCGGTCTAAGCAAGGCTGGAGTAAAACGCTGCGTGCAAATTCTCGCATCGTCCATCCTGTCAAAGCTGCCAGAAGTTACCCCCAACAATCCAGAAGGCATCGGCGTTGCCGAGATCATCCGAAGCCGCTGCAAGCACACGATTGACATGTTCGAGGATCAGTAATAAGAGATGACCAGAAAACCAAAGCACAAGTGGGAGTTTGCTGCGCGCTTACGAGCTCGAGCTTTTGGGTGGAACGGCACAGCGCTTGCGTGTGCCCGAATGAAAGAGGCTATCAAGGAGATAAAGACGGTTGGTAAGGCCGACCCCGTCCTTGCCGGCGAAGGAGCAGTGATCCTTCTTGAAAAGCTCAGTGCTGCCATGGAGCAGATCGATAGCTCCTCCGGCACGCTCGGCAGTGCGACCTACAGCGCTATAGAAGAACTCGTTGGTGTCATTGTTTTGGCGCCTGCGCCAGAGGCTCTCAGAGCTGCGTGGTTGGAGAGACTCTGGGAAGCATTTGAGGCCGATGATTACGGATATCTGGATACTCTTGCGGACCATTGGGGAGACTTATGTCTCTATCCAGACCTTGCAAACCGGTGGGCAGACGACTTATTGCCATGTCTCATGCACACCTGGGGACCAGATAGGCTGTCAGGAAGCTATTTCCATGGTACGTCCGCTGCACTCTCCGCAATGCTGGCAGCGTTTCGATTCCAGGAGATTTTGGATACCCTGAAACTCGCTCCCTATGTATCCTGGAACTACAGGAAATTTGGAGTTCGGGCCCTCGCCCAAATGGGGCAAATTGATCAGGCGCTCGACTACGCCCAGGCCTCCTGTGGACTGAACGATTCACAGTACGGTATGAGCAGCATGTGCGAGAAGATGCTGATCGATGCAGGCCGGTGGCAAGAAGCGTACAGCAGATTCGCTGTAAATGCGACACGTGCAGGCACCAATCTTGCTACATTTCGCGCTATTGCGAAGAAGTATCCAGCTATACCGGCGGAACAGATACTGGCGGATCTCGTGGAAGCTTCAGGCACTCCCGGAAAATGGTTTGCGACTGCAAAAGAGCTCAAACGTTTCGACTATGCTCTCCGCCTTGTCAATACCAGCCCGGCCGACCCGCTAACCCTTAACCGCGCGGCAAGAGACTTCGAGATTAAGAACCCACCGTTCGCGCTTGGCGCAGCGATTGCTTCGGTTAAGTGGATCGTAGCGGGGCATGGCTACGACCTGACAACGCGCGATTTCGTCGAGCCGTATAGCACCGCGCTGCGAATTGCGTCCGCGCTGGGAAACACCGAGGAGGTAAAGGGCGAACTCAACGCTATCGTCAAAGACAATCCCACGTGGGCCGCCATCGCCAGCAAAATCTGACCACGAGTGATTTGGCGCCTGATTTCACTTCGCCACACCCGCCGTTAGGGCTTAATGCAGGATGTGGTCATCTGGCATGAGCGTATGAGACTGTCTGTTGACGAGATTGCTACGGACCATAATTTAACTCTCGCAGAGGTTTACGCCGCGTTGAGCTTCTATTTCGACCATCGTGAGGAGATTGACGACGCGATCGACTCTAGCAACGCGTATATTAAAATGATGCGCGCGACTACTCCATCGGTACTTCAGAAGCGATTGAGAGAGATCAGCTAGGTTGCAGAATAGGGTCAGATATTATGTCGACGAACACATCGGCCAGGCAATTGTAAAGGGTTTATTTGCCAGAGGCGTCGATGTCGTTACAGCGAAGGAGTCGGGACTGCTAGGCGCGCCAGACGAGATGCATACTAAGTGGGCAAAATCTGAGAGTAGGGTTATCGTGACTAGAGTCGATGATTTCGTCAGGTTGCATGCGGCCGGATTCGGTCACGCGCGCATCGTCCTTGTATCGCAACACTCAACCATCGGGGAGACAATACTGGGGTTGATGCTCATATATCAGGTTCTAAATGCCAGTGATGTGGTTGGCCAGGTCGAGTTCATCTGAATCATTGGGTCCGTGTGAGTGTAAAACCTGGAACATTCGTACAGTTACGGTCAATTAAGGAAATCAAGTGATCAAATGAACCGACGTCGAAATAGCGTTATTGGCATCGTATTTCTTGGCACCGTCATTCTGACGCTTGTCGTGATGATCATTAGAGCCGAATTTCAGATCGATACGCTTGAACGGCGAGTGAATATCCTCCTTGCGCTGACACCGGGAACGCAGGAGAAGGAGATCCTTGCCCGCATCCCGCACAGGATGGAGCTGAGAACCTACGAAGCCGGCAGCGGCGAAGACGCGGGCCACAACCTGGTGATTCCAAAAGGGGGTCACGCGCTCAACTTTGATAGCTATGAAGCTGAGACGCTATTCAATGCTGCAAAGATCCAATCCATCTGGGTCTCAATTGACAAAGACGGCCACTGCACAGGCTCTTACATTCAGGCCGGTTTTTGAAGATTTCAATTCACCGAATATACAGGGATTGCGTTCCATTATCCACCGATGAGCGGCCAATGGATATCTGCGATCCAATCGGCCGCCCGCGGATTTCTAACCAGTCAGGTCAACCTGTCTACCGTCGGGCCAGCCGTCGCCGCGCAAACCCGACACAGGTGAGGCCGGCGCTTATGAACAGCGCGCAGGAGCCTGGCTCCGGCGTTGACGCAGGTGGAGTCGCTGGCCTGAACTGATACTCAAATGGGGTATCGGTTCCAGAGTAGTCTGCATAGTAGCCAACAGCCGTACCGCCGGAGACGCCGGTGAGTAGAGTTCCATTGCGCGGCAGCGAACTAAATGGATCATCCACGGTAGTGATACTGACACCGTCATAAAGGAAACCGTGGTTCAGGCCACTTATATCCTGATATGTGCCAACAAGTGTATTGCCGGATATGCCGCTCAGGTAGGTCAATTTCTCGCCCCCAAAAGAGAAGTCACTGTATAAGCCTGTCGTAATATCGTACTCGAACGCCTGCAGCCCCGACCGAGAATTGTATTCCCCAACCACGGTGTGGCCGCTTATGCCGGTCAACAGGTTATAACCGCCCCCGCTTGGATCCGAAATCTCTTGATAAGAAGTTCCGTTGTACAGGTAACCGACATCGTGCCCATTGGAATCTGTTGCGTTTCCAACATACCTATTGCCGCTTATCCCCGTCACGTCCAGAACGTTAAGGCTGGAGTTACCTGTTATAGTCGTGTAGTTGGATCCATCGTAGAGGAACGCATGCTGATGTGATTGCGCATCTACGTACTGGCCGCCAATCAGGTTACCGGAGATGCAGTGGGCCGTAGTATTGTCTGGGGCCAGAGGATCTGCAAATGTGCTGAATGTTGAGCCGTTGTACAGCCACGAGGCGTAGCCTCCATCGCCCGTCCTGGTGACTCCAATCACGTTCAACCCGTCAATGCCAGTTGGCTGCGCACCGCCAACAGCTCCTGGCGGTGGTATCGTTGTGAACTGTGCGTTTGCGGCAGACCCGGATCCCAGGTAGAGAAGCCCGACCATGGAGATACGTCGGATGAGATTTGTAAGGGTACGAATGCCGATGACATTCCGTTGGGAGATGAAATAGACGCTCAAGTTTTTGCTCCTGTGCCTGCGTCCCGTAAGCTATGGGAAAAGCAGGTAGATCGATAATCACGGTGCGATGATTTCGGAGCCGGAACGGTATCGAAAATCGTTTCGATACGTTCCGAACGTCCGAATACCGAGATGATAGCGATGGAGCGTTACATGAATCGTTACAAAAATGAGCCGAAATTAGATCGTTTATCGATTTTGCGGCGCCTGGATGAGATGCCGGCTGATCCTGCGCGCATTGGAGCCCTGGACAGCCAGAACTTCACCCGATGTTTTCCGCGAAACCGAAACACTTCAATCGGGACAAAATAAGTCTCTGTGTCTCGAAAATGCAATAGTTGCATAACATGATATAATCGAAATGCGCCTGAATCTTAGTTAAGTGCTGCCTGAGTAAGTGCCCCCGAATACTGTGCAACTGAATCAATTCGACGGAACGAAAAGAGAACATTGCAATGAGTGCGGCTGAGATCGACCCGTATGATTCATTTTATACGACTGGAGGCACCCTTCCGGCCTCCGCACCATCATACGTCACACGCAGTGCTGATGACAGCCTGAATCGTGCGCTGAGTAACCACGAGTACTGCTACATACTAAACAGCAGGCAGATGGGAAAGTCGTCGCTATGCGTTCGAGCAGTCGAAAAGTTCAAGAAGGATGGATACCGCGTTGTCTTCCTGGATTTAACTCGATTTGGTGGCAGTAATTTAACTCTCGAACAGTGGTACGCAGGTTTACACAGCGAGATTGGACGAGCGCTTAACCTGCAAGACCAGTTTCAAGACTTCCGCCGAACTAACCACGAACTCAGCCCGCTTCAGCGCCTATTTGCTGCCATCCACGATGTGGCGCTCGGTGCAGCCGAGTCACCAATCATTATATTCATCGACGAGATTGACGTTACGCGCAGCCTTTCGTTTTCAACGGATGAGTTCTTTTCTGCAATCCGCCAGTTATACGTTGCCCGTGCTACGGATCCATCTTTGACCAGGCTTGTCTTTTGTCTCCTGGGAACCGCGACGCCCTCAGAGTTAATTACGGACACACGAATATCGCCCTTCAACATCGGCACGCGAATCGACATCCAAGATTTTACGCCCGCGGAAGCGAAGCCGCTTGCCACTGGTATTGCATTTAGATTTGATACACACACAGCCGCGCAGCGGTTGCTTGACCGTGTAATGTACTGGACAGGCGGGCACCCGTACTTAACGCAGCGGTTGTGCCGTGAGATTGCCGGTGACCCAACCGTGTGGTCAGAAGCGGATGTGGACCGAGTAACCACGCACCTATTTCTAACCCACCAGGCGAGCGAAACGGACGACAACCTGGCGTTTGTGCGTAATCGGCTGCTGCGAAGTGAGGTGGATCTCACCCCACTCTTGGATATGTACGCCAGGGTGCTTACCGGCAAACGAGTGATCGATGATGAGACTAATCCTCTGTGTGCAGTGCTTAAGCTTAGTGGCGCAGTGCGTGCCAACGGCGGGGTACTTTGTGCTCGCAATCGCATATATGAACGCGTTTTCGACATGGCATGGGTGCGGGCACACAAGCCAGAAGCCGAGCTTCGGCGCCAGCGAATTGCATTTCGACGCGGCGTTGCTATTGCCACGGCAATAAGCACTCTTGTAATTTCGGTGGTTGCAGGATTGGCCATCAAGGCCTCGGTGAGTTCACAGAGAGCCTCGGACAACGAAGCTCTAGCCAACCGGCGTGCTGCCGAATCTAAACAAAACGCTGACAACGCAACGAACGCCCTGATTTTGGCTGACGCGAGTGCCAAACGCGCAAATAGCGAGAAGAACAGGGCCGACGCCAAAGCAAAGTTAGCCGACGAGAAGACGATCGAGGCTGCCGCAAGGGCCGAAGAGGCCGCACGTAATCTGGCTCTTGCACACGAAAGGCTAACTTCAGCTACTATCGCCCGCAATGTTGCGACGCGGGAAAGAGCGAACGCAGTTTCACAATTCAAATTGGCCCGGGCCGCAGAACAGACATCGAGACACCTTCTTTATATAGCCGACATGAACCTGGCAAGGGAGGCCTGCGCTTCGAACAGATACAGCCGAGCCCGAGAGATTCTGTATAAGCATCGGAACGATCCAGAGCGTGGGTTTGAGTGGAGTTACATATATGGTATGACCCACAGGGATAGACTTTCGATAAAGGCCCATGCCGACGAAATGCACGCGATGGCTGTATCCGCAGACGGCAGACACATTATAACGGCAAGCGATGACGGTACTGCACGGGTTTTTGATGCATTGAGCGGCGCGTGCGTGTTAACACTTACGGAACATGCGAGTACCATCCCGTCGTTAAACTCGCGTCCAAGCTGGATCCAGTCCGTGGCAATATCAGCAGACAATAGACGAATCGTGACAGGAGACGTCGACCATACACTAACCGTATGGGACGCCACTTCCGGCAAAGAGCAGAGAATACTCGGACCGAAGTCTCGCGACTCGTCACTAGGCGCCGGTTATTTCACAGCTCATGTTGCTATCACGGCAAACGGCAGGCGAGTTGCGGCTACTGACGGCGCCAACTCGGCAAAGATTTGGGATACGGGTTCAGGCGCGGAATTGGTTACGCTAAACGGCGCAGTGGAACGGCTGACTTCGATAAGCTTCTCTCCGGATGGAACACGTGTAATCGCTGGATCGGAGGGCCGAAGTGCGTTTGTCTGGGATGCTGTCACGGGTAGAGTCCTATTGACCCTGAAGGGGCATGTGCCAATATTAGCTAAGGTCGCCTACTCGGCCGATGGCGCACGAATCGCCGCCATAGACGGACCACAGACCGCCATCATATACGACGCAAAAAATGGCACGGAAATCACGTCACTCGTTGGTCACTCCAGTCCGATAACGTCAATAGCATTTTGCCCGGATGGACGTCGGATAGTAACTGGCAGCAAGGATCATTCGGCGGAGGTTTGGGATATCGCGTCTGGAAAGAGCCTGACGCAACTTGTCGGCCACGACGAAGCCGTTTGTGCTGTGGCCGTTTGTGCTGATAGCGGCCAAATAGTTTCCGGAAGCATAGACGGAGTAGTGAAAGTATGGGACACGACGACTGAGCAGGTACACGATATTTTGCAGCGCGGCGCGGATAACGCGGATGGCACCTCTGCGTTTCCGAATTATATAGTGGCAGGCACAAACAGGAAAGGACTCCGCGTCTGCGATTTATCTACCGGGAGGACTGTTCGCGAGTTCAAAGGACACGTGGGAATGATAGACTCTGTGCGCTTTTCACCGGACAACAAGCGCATTGCAACGGGTGGCCATGACAGTACGGCAAAAGTATGGGACGCCGATACCGGCAAATGCTTGCTAAACCTTACAGGATTTAAGACTATTGTGTCGTCGGTAGACGTATCGTACTCTTCCAACCGTGTTGTAACGAGCTGCGGAGGAGTTGGCCAGGTGTGGGACGCCACAACAGGCAAACTTTTGAGAACGTTTGGCGGCCAGAAGTTCTACACACAAAATGTTCTGATCGCACCGGATGGAAACCGGCTCTACTATTCGGACTTATCCGGGAGGGCTGTAATCGCAGACCTGGCGACGGGAGCCATCCTATGCCGCCTTATGGCTCAATCCGGGGTTATCGCGGCCGCTTGCTTTTCACCGGACGGCAAATACCTTGTCACGAGAATAGACCATCGTGAGAGCAAGATGATGTGGGTGACACAGAATGTGTGGGACGCCGAAATAGGTGTGCAGTTGTATCAGCTTAAAGGCGAAACCAACATGCTTCCAGCGGCAGCCTTTTCGTCCGATGGCAAGCGCATCGTGACGGGAGATATGGATGGGGCGGCAACAGTATATGACGCTGCTACAGGCGATCAGCTCATGAGCATGCGCGGTCGGCAAGTATATCCCGCCGCCACAATCTGTTTCTCCTCGGACGATAAGCGGATCATTATGACTCGCTGGGATAGCTCTGTCTGTTCGTGGGACGCCGTACCGGTCCCGCCGAGAGCTACCGCATGGACAGATCTTATCCTACAAGACGTCGACCGCTGCGAGCACGCAGGCGCCTGGTCTCAGTGTGTCGCACTGCTGGATGAGTTGATTAAAGTGCATCCAACGAACAAAGACTACACGCAACGGAGAGCCATTGCCGCCTCCAATTGTAGCCGGTTACACCGTCCCATCACTGCTGTCTCGGCGCCAACACAATAGAAACGTGCCTTTCATTCTTAGATTTGCGAAGGAACCAGGGACCAACCTTACTAAGCAAAACCCGTTAGGGTACAAGCAGCCTCCAATGTCCTTCTGAAATGACATCGACAGCGCCGTCAACCACTCTTATGGCGGTCTGGTCGTCAATCGCGTAGCACGGCTGCTGCATTCGAGCGGCCCAAGTTTCTGCGTCTGCCATTGTATTCTCCGGCAGGGACGGGTGATCCAGATGCGGGAAGATCGAGAAGTCTACGATCCCGAGTGTACTGTCGCCACCGGTGGGCGATTTCCAACCAACGAACTCCTCCCCGATGCGGGGCGTCATCACCATACTCCCGCCACTCAGCCCCACCCAGACCATCTCGGTAAACGATGGCAAAAGCTCCACCAGGCCAGACTCTCTCATCCAGTGGGCCAAATACAGGGCATCACCGCCCGCAACCAGCAGGACATCGGTTTGTCGAACTTTGGGGATCCAGAAATCTCTATCAAGACTGGGCAGCGCGGTGAGCTCCAAAACTCCCATGGACTTCCAACCAAGCTCGCACATGGGGCAGTTGGGCTCTCGCCCGCTGATGAAATTCCATACCCGCACGCCGGGACCGACCATGGGGTGACCGTACATCGCGGTGGGAATACAAAGAGCGTTACACTCTGCGATAGGTTTACCTAACATATCGACCAGAGCGTCGTGGATACTCTTGTTCTTGATACCAGCGGAAGTGAGAAGATACTTCATTAAGCCCTCCTGGCAATTGAATTGATCCGCAGTTTCTACCACGGGAATGGATTCTCCTATCTGGTGGCGGATCTTACACCCATCAATACGCAACGTGCAGTTCGTCCATGCCCGAAGAAAATACTATTGTTCAACCTGTCGGGCAATTCTATAGCATTATGAGCGACCAAAATTCCGGAGGGCTTCGTGGGACTCTGTACAAACAGCATTGGGGTGCCGTTACTTCTGGCCATTGCCCTATCACACTCTCTTTCGAGTTTGGCTCAGACTGGACTGGATCTCCCGAAAATAGAGCTTCAGCACGACAAATCGGTGCGAATTGAATGTGGAGAGATTCATTCTTACTGCGGGATCGCGCTCTGGAAACTAAAGGAAGCTGTTCAGAAATATCCCAAATCTCGCCAATATAAAGTTTCGTGGCTCATTGTCATCGGGGGCACATCTTGCAGTTCAAGCGCTCGATATGATCGCAGCAAACATGCGATCTATCTCTACGTGGACGGGGGCCATGTGGATGCCGGTCCGATCCGAAAGTACGAAAAGTACTCAGGCGTAACGGATGGAATTATCATAAAGGTTGCCGAACGGTACAAGCCTCAAGTGGACATGGGCGGGAACGTATATGCATTTTTCAACAATCTGACAGACTACGGCTGCAAACGAGAGGTTCTGCCCTATCCCGGCCGGTAGGGAGCTGTCCGATCCTGCCCAGCCTGCCACTAAGAATGGTGACATTCAGGTAGTGGTTCCTTTTACAGGGCTAACGATCCGATAAAGCACCACTTGCATGAAGCGAGATACGGTTGTACCTCATTGTCTTTATAGAATTTTAACTCCTCGAAAACCTCAAAGACTCTATCGACTTCAGAGACTCCCTCGACCTGACTCCAAAGTTTCTCGAACAAACCAAACGGGAGTCACGTCTCAGTCGTGTTATAGAGTCGCCGCTGTGAACAGAGCGGCATTGAAGTCTGCCCCGATAGTAATGGAGATGAACTTGATGCCTACCGACTACTGTTGCAATAGGTGGACCCGAACCCTGTTTGTGTTGATGGTCGTGGTCTTTGGCGGAGCATTCGGAGCCTTTTACCTGGGGCCAGCGATGCGCGCACCCGATGCAAGCGCTGCGGGCCAGCGGTTGCTCATAGCTCTCCCGCTTGGCCTTCTGTTCGGCGGGATGGCGTGTGCAGGTTTGGTGGGCCTGGCGACGTCATTCACCACAATTCGGTTGGACGAAAATGGAATTATTAAGCGCGGCTGGAATGGCAGATCGCAGCAGGTTGCGTGGCGAGACCTGGTCAGCGTAGAATCGCCTAAAGGAGCTAGCGTAAAGCTGACTGATGTTCACGGTATCCGGATGGCGCTGCCTCACCCTGAACTTGGTTACATTAACCACGCAAGGCGGACCCTATATGATGCCGTAGAGGCCGAATTAGCAAGTTTACCAGAAGGCGTCAAAACCCGGATGGAGGAACCGCACACATTCCGGTTCGGCACGGATACGGGCACAATTGCCGCAGGATTTATGTCCCTATTGTGCACCGTCCTTGCGTTTACGATGCCTCTGATGCCCCACTCCGGTCCACCTGCGCCAGCAATTGCACTCATTGGCATGTCCACGTTTTTCTTATTTGGCGCTCTGTTCATGGCCCAATTGGCGTTGCGGCACGCAACCCAGGTATTCACGCTGACTGATACCGGCCTTACAGATAAGAACCTCTTTCGTACGCGGTTTATTCCGTTCGACCGAGCAAAATCCTTAACGACGAAGGAGGAGACGGGTAGATCGGGAACAATCGAGTGGGCTACTATCAAGAGCGCTACGAACACCATCAAATTTCCGTCCAATCTTCCCGATTATGACCGGCTGATTCAGCAGCTGAAGGGCAGGCTACATGGGCGCGTCGAGGTGAATGCGCCGCAGGTGATAAAGGAAGAAATGAAGCAAAACAGGCTCCAGAACGTAATTGGCCTTGGCATCATTGGAGTCGTGTTCGGTATTGGAGTAGTCGGTCTAGCCCTTGATTTACGTCACAACGGACAAGATGTTCTGCAGCGGCAGCGGCGTTTGGACATCAGTGGGGTCACGACAAACGGACTGGTTACGGAAGTTGGTGCAACGGGCCGAAATAGCATGCCCTTTTCTCTTACCTACACATTTGATGTAGATGGCAGGCGCTACTCCAGCATTAGCTCTGTGTCTCGACAGGCGAGCGAGCAGGTGAACGATGGCAGCGCAGTTAGGGTTACCTATCTTCCGAACAATCCGGAAGTCAGTAGAGCTGCGCCATCCATGGCAAGAGAAGATGCCGAGGGTAAGATTCGCGTTTCAAAGATCATGATAATTGCCGCTTGCGGCATCCCACTCCTGCTCATGGCACTTAGCTTTGCGACAAACGTGCGGTACGTGCGCGGTGGTAAATGAACCGGGCAATCCAGGCATCATGGAGATATGTCCCACGCGTTGTCCATTGCGTGTTTCTACATACACCCATGCGCCGCCTATATCGCGGGATCTGTAATTTCGTTCTGCTGCTTCGGAATCTGTAAGCAGTGAATAGTGAGCGCGAGTACAAGCGACGTCAGCCAAGTCTATTCGATTCAGCAAGTCTGCATTTATCATAGGCAAAATTGTAGCATTCGTGAGACAAGTGCGACGCCGATACTCTTGTTCTTGATACCAGCGGAAGTGAGAAGATACTTCATTTTGCCCCGCTGGCCATTGACGTGATCCGAAGTTTCTACCACGGGCATGGATTCTCCTATCCAATCGGTTCCCGCATGAATTAATAAGAATCCGCGACAGGCGCTGCTAGCCAAGGAACTGAACATTGCACAGCCACGTCACACCAGCGTTGGTTCAATGATGACCGGAGCAACGCCTGATGCGCCAAGCATCCGCAGCGCTGTGCAGGCAATGCTCAGTTTACGCTTTGCCCGATTAAGCGGGCGGCGCAAATGTTGCTGAGAAGAGGCAATTGATGAAATTTGCTGTTTTTGCCGTATGCGCTGCATGCGCGATCCCAATGTACACGTACGCAGATGATGATGCTAGCGACAAGAGCACTAAAGGGCCTTCCGCTGCTATGAAGGCAGCCGCTGTGCCAAAGATGTGGGAAGGTTCGCGTATGGTAACCGCCCCTGAAATGACGTACTCGCCCGGAAGTGCGGCGGGTGCTCCGAAGCCTTTTCCGAACGGAACTTTCCACTTCGTTCGCGAAGAGATCAAAGCCACGTTTCCGAAGATCGAGGTAAAGGATGCCCTCGGCCGCAAGTACAAAGTGAAATTCGGCAACGGTAACGATAGCAAATCCCACAGTGAAATCGCAAATAACCGCTTACTATGGGCCATCGGGTTTCGAGCCCGAGAAATATACTATGTAGCGTCAGGAAAGCTGGACGCGTTTACTCCCGGAGATCCTAAGAACCCCGGTAAACGAAGCCGCTTGGCCAGCAGACTTGAGAAGGACGCCGACGGCTTCTACCCGTTTGAAGATGTTACGTTCACCGCCAAGGAGGATGACGCGACGGCGGCAATCTCGTGGGGATACGAAGACAGTAACCTGCCGGATAGTATTGCTAAAAGCCCGCAGTTTACCTGGCTCAAAATCTTTGACGTGATGGTTGGAAACTGGGACACCGGGCGCGATAACCACGCAATCTACTACGTAAAGAACGCGAGCGGTCAGTTTGATGCGTGGTACCACGACAAGGATGTTGGCACCGGTTTCGGCAAGGACCACGAAGGCGCCGGGCTATTTCGTATTCGGCCTACTCGCTGGAAGTTAGGCGATTACCAGAAAGGTAAGTTTGTGATGTGGGATAACGGCCGACCGAACCAAGAGGTAAAAGGCGACCAGATTCACTTCGATTTCGCTACGAGCAAAACGATGCCGCACGCTAAGGAGGTGCAGGAAGCCTGCAGCACCGTATCCAAAGCCGATGCAAAGGCGTTTGTGGAGCAGGTGCTCAACCGCATTCCGCAAGAGGCGATACGGGAAGCTTTCCGCACGTCTGGAGCCGCCCCGCAGGAAGTCGATGGATACACCAGCGCCCTCCTGGGCAAAATTCAGGAACTGCGGATTGCAAGTGGAGCACGGCAATAGGTTAGGGGGTTCCGGCAAGTTCAGGTCGGGTATGCTGCCATACCGTGCAAAGCGATGAATCGAACGCTCCATCATCGGGGTGCTGTCTCGTTGAAACGGACAGGCACCCGGGTATCGCACCGGGTGCCTATTTATCTTCTAAGTGCGCCACGTTGGCCTTAAAGCGTGGGACCTATTCGCCGCCGAGTTTCCGCATCAAGCGTGTTCAGCCAGGCATGCATCTGCAATCGCTGTTGCTTCAGCCATTGTGCATCCTCCTGTCTCTGTTCTGGTGTCGCTAGCTTCTCGAGCGTTTTTGGCTCCACATACCACCAGTCGTCGAACAGGCGCTGCTGATCCACGGTCATGATCCCCCGCAGCTGTAATTTCAATTCGCTTCCGAGCGCAACCAGGGCTGCATCCCGAGCCCCCTTTGTCATCGACTTGTCTGACTGGGTTATCGTTTGCCGGGAGACATATTCGGAAACAATACGGGCATATCTGTCTTGCTGCGAAGCGGTGAGGCGATATTGGTCCGCAGCTAGTTTTGTATTGTCGGCAGAACCATGCCGTTCCAGCTTGATCTGTTCTGGATCAAACAGTCGTTTCGGCGCCGGAGTATTGTAATCAAACCAGAGAACGGCATCGAGTTCCCAGCGGTCATGTTCATATCGCCACTCCTCCATTCTTATCGGAAGGTACGTACTTGGATCGAGCCAGAACAGTCGTCTCTCCTGCACCTGGACAACCGCACCCATGTTCGGTTTTTTGCTTTCAACCTGGATCTTTAGCGCATTAATGCCATAGATGCGATCTTCTCCAAGGTTGTGACATGTGAAAGGTGTCTGCTTTCCGAAGGGTTCTTCCCCTGTTATGGCCCGGAAGGCCGAGAGCAGAAGGAACGGAGGCTCCGAATTTGCAGGATCGAGCTTGCCATTATCCCAGACCTTACCAGCGCTAAATAAAGTGGAATCAAAATCCTGCGACTCACGCCAGTTTCCATCTTGGACCCAGCCTTCATATCGATGTGGCATCGTATCCATGATACTGATTTGTGCATTACCGGCCTCTACTTGCTCGGCAATCTCTGGTTTCAGCTCGCAGTTCCAGCCGATAAGATGCAGGTTTGTAACATGTTTTGTCGCATTTCCCATCCGATGCAGCGCCGTGTTGGCCTGCACCGTACGATGGCTCGTTGCAAGCGCTGCGATGGCGAGTAGAGCTGCCGTTCCAATCGCAAATCGTCGGTTCATGTATAGCTTCCCTCTGAGCCATAGTAGGCTCGAACGCGAACGAGAAGAACTTGCCAATGGAATTAGCGATGCTGCGATTCGCTGCTCTAGATCTGGATAGGGAGACGCATTGCGCCACATTGAGATTTCCGATTCCAGCCGAGCCATGCCGGCTCGAAATTCCGAACAAGCTTCACAGGATTGCAGATGAGCCTCGACGCCTGGATCCAGAGCTTCAACAGAGGAAGCGGATCGCAGCGAAAGGCTCGACTGAACCTGCTCACAGCGTCGGTTGACTTTCATCACGGGATCTCTCCAATCTCACACCCGGACCGTGGTACCGGAACGCCACTCTCATCCTTTGAGAGATGTGTCTGCAGCTTACGGGTCGCCAGCGCTACTCTCGACTTCAGCGTGCTTTCAGGCACCCCCAGTATCTCGGCAGCCTCTCTGAAGAGAAAGCCTTCGGCCTTAACCAGTAGAAATGCCGATCTGAGTCCGTCCGGTAGCGCTGCCATTGCAGCGTCCAGCTCGAGTTTCTTCAACCCAATCTGCGCCGGATCTGCAGAGAGAGACGCCTCCGAATCGAGTAGAGATACCGTAGTGATCCGGGACTTGTCCCGGGCATCGCGCCATCTGTACAGTGCGATTCGATATAGCCAGGTGGCGATTGAGGAGCGCGCTTCGAAGCGGTCCGCTCCTCGAAAAGCCGCCAGAAACACCTCCTGCGTCAGGTCTTCTGCGCAGGACACATCTCCGCTTAGCCGTAGACAGAAGCGATAGAGGCGTGGACCGAATTCACGGTACAGCGCTTCAAAGCTCCCAGCATCGCCAGAGCGAAACCCATCGGCAAGTTGTTTCTCATTCAGTTGCAATAAAGAGGGCCCTCAAATAGATAGTGTCCCTTACAGCCGGAAAAGACGAATCCGATGTGATTTAATTCGCGAACGGTGAGTGTGCACAGCTAATACTACTTACGACAAGTACGACTCTTACACCCGTTTTGATCAGACGGGCTACGAGAAGGGTCGATGATGGTTAGTGCGAGAGCGGAATAAGCGGTAAAATGCATATCGTCCCAACCTCAAAGACTTCCTTGGGGAAATCGAGGTTTGGTTTTCGCGAGGTGACGGAAAGGCTCCCTGATGGCTGATCATGTCGGATGGCGTTTTCATATTGCGGAGCGAGTTGCCTCTCATTACGCGTTGAATCCGGAGGTAGAAGCAGTCGCGTTGATCGGTTCAGTCGCGCTTGGATGGGCAGATGCATACTCCGACATCGAGCTCGCCGTTTTCTGGCGCAGCGAGCCTGATGCAGAGCGCAGGCACATGATAGCAGACGAACTGGGCGCCGCCGATTGGCACCCAAGCGAATACAGCACAGATATTCAGGCATGGTGTGAGGATTACAAATACTATGGCGTTAAGATCGACCTTGGACGCTGGCTCACTTCGACCATGGATGATATCATTACCGACGTCGTGGTTAGATGCGATGCAAATTTATCGAGGCAGATGTCCGTTTCAGCAATTGGAACCGCAGTTCCACTTCAGGGAAATGCGATAGTCCGGCGCTGGCAAGAGCGAGCTACTATCTACCCCGCCGATCTGGCCGAAGAGATGGTGCGGCAGCATCTGAACTTTAACCCCGCGTGGATGCTGCGCATGCTCGCCCAGCGAGACGATTACCCGTTGGTGCGGCGCAACCTGACTGCCCTTTCATACAAACTTTTTACAATTCTCTGCGGGCTGAACCGCAAGTATTACCCGGGACACAAGTGGCTGCCTTACCATTTAAGAATGATGGAGATTCTGCCAACAGACTTTCTTGAGCGACTCCCTGCTGCCCTCGCTGCGCCTCTTCCCCAGGCCGTTTCGGAGTTTGAAAGCATGATAGAGGATGTGATGGCTCTGGTGGAAGCACACTTGCCCCATGTCGATACCCTACCAGTACGATCACGTTTTGAGGAAATCCCGCCAAACACAGAACATCCGCCAAAGACCTTAACGACTTCATAAACGTCAAAGACCTGCGTTCATTGCATATAGTAAACACATGAGCAATCGAAACCCAACGAAGCAATCATTGGTTCTTGGCGGGATCCTACCGATAGGGGTAATCATTGGTATGTTGGTGGGATATTACCACCCAGCATACGGTAGCGCGACTGGAATTAATGTTCTGATTGGCGGCATGTTCGGACTTCCACTTGGGTTGCTTCTCATATTTTCTGGTACGCGATGGCAACAATGTTTGATTGAGTCTTGTCTTATAATGTTGAAGGAGGTGGCGCATGCTGCCATGGACGATTCTGCATAATCAGGCATCAGATCATCCGTACCCGCTGCTATTCGCAACCATTAGCGGGGCGCATCTGTACGGCTTCCCTTCGCCAGACTCCGATTTCGATCTGCGCGGCGCTCACATTCTGCCGCTGAAAGAGGTGGTCGGGCTCAAGTCCGGACCTGCAACCGTGGAGCGTATGGGTGTGCGTGAAGGTTTGGAGATGGACCTGGTGACCCACGATGTTGCCAAGTTCTTCGGGCTGATGCTCAAGCGCAACGGCTACGTTCTGGAACAGATCCTATCACCGTTAGTGGTTTTCACAAGTCCGGAGCATGAAACGCTGAAAGCCATTGCAAGGAAGTGCGTTACTCGTCACCACGCCTTCCACTATCTCGGCTTTGCCGACACCCAGCTAAAGCTGTTTGTCAAAGAAGATCCTCCCCGTGTCAAACCACTGCTCTACACCTATCGGGTACTTCTAAGTGGCATTCATCTGATGCGCACGGGCGAAGTCGAGCCAAACCTGGTGCGACTGAATGAGGAGGCCAAGTTGCCCTATATCGATGACCTGACCGCGATGAAATTGGCCGGCGCAGAGCACGGAACGCTAAACGCGCCCGATGTGCCATTCCACCGCGGGGAGGTGGAACGACTGCGCGATTGCCTGCTGGAAGCGAAGGACGCAAGCGCATTGCCAGAAATGGCTGCAGGTGTTACTGAACAGCTAAATGAGCTGCTAATCAAAATACGTTTACAGGCTGCAGAGTGACGGAAACACCAATTACCGACCAGATCCCGCTACTCAACCTCGATCTTCACCTGGTCTCTTCGGTCGAACGGGATCTCAAACGGTAGGCTGATTGTCATCCTCTTGTCCATCAGCGGGCCAACCTTCCAATCGACTACGACGCTTGCGTCCTTCCATCCACCTCCGGGGCCCGACCCACGGTTTTCTGAATAGACGTCAGCCTGAAAGAAGCGTACGTCGCCTGCAGGGATCGGAGCCGCTTGGGAATTCAAAAAAGACATAAACGCATCGTCGGAAGCTAGTGACGAGATGTTTTCGTTGAAGTACGCCTTCTCAAACACACGGCCCGGCTCAAGGGGCCGCTCCACAACGGACGACTGGTCAGCACTTACGGAACGGCTGGTGAGCTCGCGATTAAGGAACTCGACAAGCTCAGGCGAACCCAATGTTTCGAATTCCGAGTAGCTGAAACCGTCTCCAGCGCCCATGCCATTCAAACCAAGAATCTGCCGAGCGTTGACCTCTCGGGCGCGCAACAGATCCCGCACCTTCGGGATGTGATCCTGTGCCTTCATTCGACTCACGGTTTCCGCGAGCCAGCGGTCTGGCACCTCATATCGCTGCTGCTCAAACCAGTCGCGTTTTCGGAAAAGCAGAGCGCCATTGGATCGTGGCCACCACGTATATCCCTTCTGCCAGCATAATCGATCAAGCGCCGTCACTTCTGGGCGCTCTCGCTGATCCGCAGCAGGCTGCGCCGCGTCAGTCGGGACGAAATTCACGGCTCCACTGCGATACAAATCCGCCATCACTGCGGCGCCGCTGGAGTTGGCAAGTTTTTGAAGCCGATCAATCCAGTTGGCCTCAGCCTGTGCCTTTTGAACGAACTCTGCCGAAGGCAACACTGCCGCACGTGGCAAAGGACCAGGCGAGTACGGATTGCCGTGCGGGCCAAGCGCCCACGTATCCGCAGTTGCGACGTCCGCGAACAGGAAGCCGATCATGGAAGATTTGCCATACGCATAGATCGAGGCAGTCAATTTCCCGCCACAGTTATGTAAGGCAAACTGAATTCCGTTATGGGCATACTCTCGGGCGGTCTCCCCGGAAGTTGACGATTCGCGTCCTCGAAAGCTCGCCGCGCGCGCAGCACACTGTTTGTAGAGTGCGCCTACCGGCTCTGCAAGCTGTTGACCGATTTGGGAAGCTGGAAAGTTCATCACACGCTGCTCAAACAGGGTCGTTTTCTGATCCTGTGAGAGGCCGGCGTATACTGCAGTCGCCACTCGATTTCCCGGGTCGGCTAGCGCTTTGCGGATCAGGTCGCTTTCTGGCCGCTTCGCTAACTGCTCCGGCGTTTCGGATAGCGCCTTCACCTGTTCATCCACTTTGGTAATGAGACGCGCTGCCGTTTCTTTAGAGAGTATGCGCTCATACTCAACCGCCCTGCCTGTACGATACAGGACGTAGCGGTCTTCTCCACCCTTTGTCTGGGTGTGACGCCAGTCATCACAAAAGAGCGCGGCAAGGTCTTTCAGGGTGTCTTTGAGCGGTCTCGAAGGAGTGAAAATAATAACCTTATCATCCGCAATAGACTTGTCTGCGAGCAATTTAACGCCGGTTTTGCTTGATAGTATATTGAGCAGTTCGCCGACCGCCAGGCCCGGGCATGTCACAGTCACATGCTTTGCAAATGCAGCATTACCTGAAAGCGGATCCGTTGCTGCAGTGTTCGTCTGTTGGGCCATTGAAGCTGTGGCCATCAGTATCACACCGCATGTGCAGATCAATACGTTTCTCATGAGTCATTTCCTGAGCATTTCCGTTGCGTTGTTGGTTTGACGAGGCCAGAAGCGCATGCGTTACCGATGGCGCGGGCTAAATGGGAGTGAATCTTGACTGATCGAAACGTAATGGCCCTCATGGTCGTACTGGTCGTAAAGTTGTGAATCATGGAGGACCTGTAATTATGGATAGAGAGCAGTCGATTTACGATGCGGCAGGCGGTTTCGAGGGGATGCTTAAGCTGGCGCACTCGTGGCATTTGCGAGTTATGGAAGATGAGATTGTCAGCCATGCCTTCAGCCACGGGTTTCATCCACAGCACACTGAGCGGCTAGCAGCGTATTTTGCCGAGGCGCTCGGCGGCCCGGCACTGTATTCGGAAAAGTACGGAAGCGAAACCTCCGTGGTAAGAACGCACAGCGGCAACGGTATCCATGAAGAGATGGATCAGCGTGCGATCGCTTGCTTTGACCTGGCTTTGGAAGATGCAGGTTTTGCCAGCGACGAGCGCCTGCAGACCGCGCTCCACGATTACTTTACCTGGGCCACTACCACGACAATGGCGCAGTACCATCGTTCGGCGCATGATGTGCCGAATGGATTACAGATACCAAAATGGTCGTGGAGTGGGCTCGCGCAAGGTTGAGGGAAGAGGGAAGAGAAGAGCCAATGCGTCGAACCAATCCACCGTACCCCACTATGGCTTTGTTCATAGCTGCAGCCGCACTACTCCTTGTCTCACCATCCATTCAGGCTTTAGCGCAATCGCAGCCTCCTGTTCCATATTCAATTTTTGATGGTATCCGCTATGACGCTGCAAGAAACGGGACTCTGCTTTATGTCAACAGTGGAGGCGTTAATTCCCGCACTCAGTACTTTGGCGTAGACTGGTCTCTTGAGCAATGGGCCGAGGCGAATGGCAGACGGATCCTCGCAATTGGCAACATTACCGTTGTGCCTCCCAATACCATGCAGGTTATTGAGCAGCGTCCGGGTCCTGCCGACCCATACGCGAAGCTTAAACCTGAAGAGCGGTTCAAGGTGCTGCTGTCGCTCTTCTCCGAGGATCAGTGGAAGCGCGCCGGAAGCCCCGCAGGCATCGGCCCAGAAGATCTCAACGACAGCCAGCGCCAACTCTTTCTTGGGCTGTTGCCTGAGAAGATCAGCCTGCAGCAGAACAGGCTGGTCGCCGGCAGTGAGCTGGGATCCATGAACTATGAGCCTCAGGGCGGTCAGGTTGCAGAAGATCCCGCGACGGCACGTATACGGCTTAACCGTAAGGTCTCTTTCGGGTTCTCCCGGCCCGGGTCAACGGAATCCTCGTATATGGGCGGTGTAGAGCCAATGGAGGGCGAGGTGATCTCAACGCTTTTGACACGCGATCCAGCAAAGGGCGACGTGCAGAGCGAACCGGGAACTATAAGAGCATTTGGTGTGCCCGTAGTAATGACGGTTCCAAGCCAGTTGAAGCCCGGTCACCTCGAATATACACAACCGGCTTTGCGGGTTCAGATTCCCCTGGACCAGGATATCAAGACAGTCGCAGACCTGCTGCTGCGCGTGACTAAAGCCACGGGATTGGATCTCGTTGCAGATAAGAGGCTCTCGGGTCTGGCTCTGTTGTGGAGAATTGGGCCAGTTAAAAGAGCCAGGGCAGACGACCTGCTTAAGGCGGTATGCTGGTCTGTCACCGGGACGTTTCGCCGAGTCGGCTCCTCAACGTATCTCCTTACCGATGATATTCAGGGCATAGGTACCCGTTTCGCAAAGCTGGCGGATTGGGCGGAAAAACCGTATATTGAACGAGACAAGGCGCTTGCGGCTCTCAACGAGAAGACGGCGAAGAACAATCCGCTTTCGCATATTGGCTTTGCTCCGAACGATCCCTACGCGCTGCCTTCGCCGGTTCAGCAGCGTGTTGACTCCGCTTACCTGAAAGCCGCGGAGGATCCCTGGGTCTCCCCATCAGAACTGCCGCTTTCGCTCCAGAGGCAGATCGAAAAACAGTTGGAATGGTGGGAGGCAAGCGATATCGCTCTGCGAGATGATCGAGTCCAGGTATCCACACAGATGACTGTGCAGTTCGTCTTTCCCGATGGCGCTACCGTGGAAGCGCCATTTTCAGAAAACATTGGCCGGCAATACCTGCGTTCCGCTTCAAACCTGCCCAAATTGATCTCGCCTGCCGCGCCTGGCTCTTTGATTGCGCCAAAGCCGATGCCCGCTTCTCTGCACAAACGGATACTTGTCGCCAGGCTGCCGGAACAGGACAAGTCGATTGTCGAACTTCTCAACATGGCAAAGAGAAAAGGCTTCTCTGAGGTCTGGCTGCATGTGATGCTGGATGACAGGGAGGCTGCGGAACGGCTGCGATCGGCCCTGAAGATGGCTCATAAAGTGGGAATTTCTGCCGGATGCGCAGCATCCCTGCTTCAAGAAGGTGGCCTGGCGGGGCAGGACGATCTGAATATCCTGAGCGAAACCGGTGATGCTTACGCTAAACGCAGGCTCGCTGCGGATCCGGATTTCAAGTACGAATACCCTCAATACACAGGGTGGAAGATGCTCGATCCGGTGGTGGCCAGTCGAATTCTAGAGTCGCTGGCCAGCATTCAGGGCCTATCGGCGCTTGCGCTAAAAGCAACGGCCGCACCGGGATGGGCGGCGGATACTCCCGGTGGGGACGGTATCGATACTAATGGCTACTTTGGATACACAGAAGATACGCGGCTGCAGTGCATCCGATCTGATGGGTATGATCCTATCGACATTTCTCCCTATCTCTACACTCTGGACCTGGACCCAACGCTTCCTCTATTTCCTACTGGCTCCGCCGAGAGCGGCATCTGGAAATCACTCTGCGATTTCCGATTTCATGAGAACACAAAGAGGCTCGGGCTGATCCATGCGGGTCTGAAAAAGGCAGCGCCATCGCTGCCGCTCTATCTGGACGATCGCGCTATCATCTACACGCAAAGACATCTGTGCTGGTACGGGCGATGGGATAAAGCGAGCCGAATGCCGAAGAACCAGATCTTTGTCGTTGAGAGCGAGGAGCGTGCAGACGCATACGCGTCCACTGATGAGCCCATTCGCATTCAGTATGGATCCGGCGGAAAACCTGCCGCTGTTGCCGTCAGATTTGGCGCTATAGCACAGGATTCCGCTAAGCACTGGCGCGGAGTGGCGCTGGATATCGCCCGCTCGGATCCAGCCGATGCGATCCGGATTCTCAACGCCCTTCCAGATTCGCCCTAGCGCATACCATTTGCCTAGGGTCGCTTCCCCACCAGCCTCTTCAACGTTGGCAGCAGCGCCTTGGCATGTGCCATCATACCCAGATCGTTCGGATGCACGCCGTCTACCGTGCCCTCGGTGTCGTCGCTATACAGCTTTGCCCCATCCAGAATAGACAGGCCGAGCATTCCCTCTTTCTGCAACCGCTCCACAACCTCGATCTGCGTTTTGCTTGTGCCCGATGGTTCTGCGATTGGGTGAACGAGAGACTGCCCCACAAACAGGATTGGGGTCTTGGGATGTTTTGCTCGCAATGTACGTGCGAAACCCTCCAGCCGCTTTGCCAGCTCGGCTGGCGGCAAAGACCCGGCGTTCCACAGTGCATCAATGACGAAGAGTTTGGGATCTAGCTCGGCAATCAGAGTTGCAACGTCGGGCTCCAGCATCGCTGAACCCGAGAAACCAAGATTGATGATTGGTCGGTCCAGCTCTCTGGAGAGGATGTTCGTAAACGCCATTCCCGGGCGCGAAGCACAGCCGCCCTGCGCGATTGAAGTGCCATAGTAGACGATTGGCTCAGCGTGCTGCTTGGCTGGCTGCAATTTCGCGCTGGGATCGACACCGATCTCCACGCTGGTGACGCCATTATATAGCGGAAGATAGAGCTGATACTCATGAGTCTCGCCCGCCTTCATGCCGTAATTGAACGTGGCGACATTGTCGTTCTGCTTCTGCGGTCGGCCGTTGCCAGCAAACACCCACCTGCCATTTTCCGCACGTACATAAAGATCCACCCCGCTCACGCCGGTTGCCGGCATATGCGGCATCGCGAGTTCAGCGTTGATCAGCGACCACCGGACCCGTATCTCCGGCGCATCCGAAAGGAAATGTACGGAAACTCCGGCCGAATGGCGGCTCAAAAACCAGACTCCAGATGGAACCTGGTCGTGCCCGTGAGCCGGAAAGCGAACATACGGATTGGTGCTCTCATGCCAGCCGACATTCTCGACAGTCAGCTCCGATGCGAGATGCCACACTGTCGTATCGACGACGTTTCCACCACTTGCGATGCAGCAGCAACAGAAAAGCGCGAGCGCAGGCAACAGGGAGCCCATGATTATCCTCCTGGAGGGGAAAACTTGCGGTTGCAGGGATGTTCCCTCGATTCTACCCAATCGACATCACGACACGGGTAGTGCTGGCCCGCTGAGGCTATTGCTACGCCCACGCATCTGTTTTCGGCGCTATCAAACTCAGCTATAATATGTACTTGATATCGCAAATCCTGAATGCTGAGACAACGCCAATGATGAATAAGCGCTTCCCGATCACCGCAAGTCAAATAAGAACAAATTGCAGCAGCAGCAGCTATCAGCGTGGATCGGAACTATTCGATAACGGCGACGTGTCGGAGCTGATATCTGACGGGCTCCGAACATCTGCCGCTGTCGAGGGCAGCAGGGGTGATCAATACGATGTTGAGCTGTTGTTCGGTTCAAAAGGTCTGGCCGATGCCAGGTGCTCCTGTGAATATTCTGGCGACGGATGGTGCAAACATATTGTTGCGACGCTGCTCGAATGTCTGCATACGGAAGATGGCGCAGAGCCCGAATTCGACTTGAGCTCAGCTATTTCAGAGTGCGATCGTGACGATCTGCAATTGATACTTATGCAGTTAGTAAATGATAATCCAGAGCTCATACAACAACTGCGCATCGCATTATCTCGCAAATTTGCCAGGTCTGCAACGGGTATCGAATCGGCTCAGAGCCATCTCATCTCAGCCTCAGCGGTACGTAAAAGTATCGTAACAACGATGTCACACGCAGTGATTACCGGAAATAGCAACTTTCAGTGGGATGATAATGGCAGCGAAGTCTCCATGGAAATACACAATGTGGTTTCCCCAATACTGAGTGTAGTGAATGAGAGCGCTATCGCAGGCAATCTCGGCTACGCATTTGGCATTTTGGAAGTTGTTACGCAAGAGCTCATCAAAGGCTGGATCCAAATTCAAGATTACATCTACGAAGACCCGGATTTGTTCGCTGATATAGGCGATGCGTGGGCCAGGGCGCTGCTCTCGCCGCAATGCACAGATGCGGAACGTAATAAATGGGTGCTCAAGCTCGAAGAGTGGCGTAACGATACTACGGATTGTGGAGCTGAGTATGGGCTCGCTCATGCCAGCCTGGCAGCAAAACAGGGCTGGACGAATGCTGATTTGATATGCAAACTCGGAGGTAATGAACCCGATTTAGACGCTGCTGAGAATGATGACGATGACGATGACGAATCCATTCCACATCTCTCTGAAATTCGGGTTAGTATGCTCGTTGAGCAGCAGCGAATGGAAGAGGCCATTAACCTTGCCTTTGCAGATCGATTGCATTCAACCTATCTGGATCTCCTCGTTACTACAGGGCAAACAGCCAGCGCAGCGGAATATGCCCGAGCAAATCTAACAGATCCGGGCGCGGTAATGTGCCTTGCGAAGAGGCTGCATGAATCCAATCAAACTGAGCTTGCCCTGGAAATTGCATGGCATGGGTTATCGCTTTCAGGCTACACATACACGCTGGCAACCTGGACGCGCGACGTGGCCTTTGCAGCAGGGCAAATGGATTTGGCGATGCAGGCTGGTATTGCGGCCATCGACTACAATCCTGAGCTCGAGGATTACGAAGAATTAAAATCGATTTCTGCTGAAGGCTGGCCGGAGATTAGAGATAGAATTATCGCTTCAATCCTAACCTCGAACAACTTCGATGATGGCAAAGCAGACATCTTGATGCACGAAGGTTACTTGCTCGAAGCGCTCTCGCGAGTGCGAGATTATGACTATACCCTGATGGAAAAGGTAGTTATTGCCTGCCTGCCGCAGTATCCGGCACAGGTAATCCCCCAATGCCGCATTCAGGCGGAGCGTGTTATCGAGTCTAAAAAGGCGGACCGCTATCATCATGCCATTCGATGGCTCAAACTTTGTAAGTCCGCATATCAGCGAGCCGATAATCTTGCGGATTGGAACGCATACAAGGAAGAGCTAATGAGGGTCCATAGCCGAAAAAGCAGCCTAATGCCGTCGTTAAGGGGACTCTGACTGTCCTATGTCGCGCATGCAGAGAAGCAAATTTACACTCAATATTTGGGCTACGCAATCCGCATCGTCATTCCGCCATCAATCGAGACCGTCTCGCCGGTGATAAAGTCGTTGGTGAGCAGCTCAACAATCAGAGTTGCAACCTGCTCAGACGTGCCCTCGCGGTGCAGCGGGATGCGATTATCCAGGTTGTGCTTCTTGGCCTCCGGAGTCATCGCCTTGTGGAAATCGGTACGGATGATCCCAGGCGCTACGCAGTTCACGCGGATGTTATCATCTGCAAATTCATACGCCAGCGCGCGCGTCATCTGGGGCAAGGCGCCCTTCACGGTCTGGTAGGCGACATTGGTTTTAACACCTCGAACACCAGCGGCGGAAGAGATCAGCATGATAGAGCCTTCGCCGCGCTCCTTCATCAGCGGTATCGCCTCTCGACAGAGATGGAAAATCGCATGGACATGGACATCAAAAGCTGCCAGCCAACTTTCGGCTGTTAGGGATAGCAGGCCGCCATTGACTGCGCCACCGGCAGAGTGCACCAGAACATCGATCCCACCGAGTGTCTCTACGGTCTCGCGCACCACGCGTTGGCAATCTTCCGGTGAGCCCATGTCACCCAGCAGAAGCGCTGCCTTCACGCCAAGCGACTCTATCTGCCTCACCAGCTCAATCGCCTCCGCATGCGCCTCCCGGCCGACAAGAGCGATCTGTGCGCCCTGTGCCGCCATAATGAGTGCGGTTGCTGCGCCAATGCCACGAGTCCCGCCGGTAATCAAACACACTTTATCTTTGAGCAGCATTCGTCTCTCCCGATCGTAATTGTCGCTGAAATCACTATAGCATGCGATGGTTACATAAATTATACAGACGCACGCAAAGGCGCCAAGCTGGAACGAAATGCAGAATATAGCCGCAAGAAAACGCAGAAGGCACAAAATTTACATGTAATCCTTTGGGAATGGATGCCTGCCAGGCTGGCACGGCGTACGAGCCGGATTGCTGCGCGCAATTGCAGGAAACCTGCCCTCATAAATGGAACTCCTGCGTCGCGCCCGGGATAATACGCGCAGGGTCGGTTTAATTTAGAGCGGAGGCAGTTTGTGCCTGATAATAATCGCATCTCTACATGCCTCTGGTTTAATGATCAGGCCCAAGAAGCCGCGTCCTTTTACACCGCAATCTTCCCCAACTCTGCCATATTACAGGTGATCCACTACTCTGAAGCGGGGCGGGATATTCATCGACGCGAACCAGGCTCCGTGATGCTGGTCGAGTTTGAACTTGATGGTCATCGCTATACTGCGTTAAACGGTGGCCCGGCATTCAGGTTCAATCAGGCCACCTCCCTGGTCGTAAACTGCGCCAATCAGGAAGAGATAGATCACTATTGGCATCGGCTCTGTGATGGTGGTGATCCTGCTGCTCAGCAATGTGGATGGTTAAAGGATAAGTACGGAATTTCGTGGCAGGTTGTGCCTGCGCGGATCTTAGATCTGTTTCAGGCTGACACAGATCCGGAATTGACCGCAAGGTGCATGGCCAAAATGATGAAGATGAAGAAGATCAGGATAGACGATCTAACATGAAAGCAATCCGTTGACAATTACTCCAGATCCCATCCTCGATAATATCGTCTGGCACACGCTATGTGGACTTCACGCGCCATTTGCCGTCGGAACAAATACCGTTAAGCGCTACGCTCCTGGCTTCTCTCCCGTTACCTGCTTCTCTGAACCCGATAATCCCGATTTTGAGGCGCTGTCCACGTTGTGCGATCCCGGTGAAGCGATATTTTGCGAAGGCTGGGCCGGCGCCACCCCTGCTGGCTGGAAAATCCATATGGAGACCAGGGTGCTGCGGCTGGTGTGGAATGGAGATGCGCCTCAGGAGGACCCGGCGCCGGAGGCAATACTCCTGCGAACTGAGCATATCGAACAGGCTGTGTCGCTTGCGGAACTCACCCGACCGGGGCCATTTGGCCCACGTACCATCGAGCTAGGAGAGTACTTCGGAGTTTTTGATGGTAACCACCTTGTCTCCATGGCAGGTGAGCGATTTTGCGCAGGCACGTACCGCGAGATAAGTGGCGTTTGCACGCACCCCGATCACCGCGGACAGGGCTATGCAACGCGCTTAATGAAAAAGCTCATCCTGCGGCAAACGCAGCGAGGCGAGATTCCGTTTCTGCATGTGATCAGCGATAATCACGCTGCCCGTGATCTGTATTTAGCAATGGGATTTGAGATCTATCGAGAGTCCGCGCTTCGGGTGATATCACGTGCATAACCCCTAATTTCGACTTCGATTGGCGTCAGTGAGGTACTCTAATTAATAGATGTTGTGTGTGATGTGAGAGAGTGCCTTATGAAAAATGCAGTTCAGGTTCCGAATTTCCTCCAGGGCGTAATCAGCCCTATGCTCACCCCCGTTATTCCAGATTCTCAACTATCAATCGATTATGATGGCGCGCAGGAGTGGGTGAAATGGCTCATTTCGCGCGACTGTGTAAGCTCGGTCTTTGCCCGATCTGGAATGGGCAAGATGTACAGCTTTACCGTTAGCGAGACCAAAATGCTCTGCGCGGACGTGCTGAAGGCAACGCGCGGCAAGATGGGCATGATGATCGGTTGCGGTGGAGAGTGGCTGGAACGCCGCGCCAATCCTGCGATTAAACCAAACCCGCGACGATATCTGTCTCAGGCGATCGAGCTCACGCAGTATGCTGGCAGCCTGGGCGCAGACGCTGCCGTACACCCGATGCCGGAGGCGTTTATGCCGGATTCCGGCGAGTCGGTACCTGATGCGATCCTGCGCTATCTGCGCACGATTCATGATGCCACCGAGATCCCACTGGTTCTCTATCAGCCGCCTGGCACGCCTCCCGCGTATCGAATGACGGCCGACCTGATGCAGCGCGTTCTCACGCTTCCCCGCGTTGTTGGCATGAAGATCTCATCCCACGATCCGGCAATTTTTTCGCCTGTAGCGGATGTCGTTCGGGGTAAGGGCTTCGGCCTCATCTGTGGCGATGAAACTTACTATCTAGAGGGGCTCAAGCAGGGTGCGGTGGGCGTGATTGGTGAGGGAAGCAGCGTCTATCCTGAGATACTTCACCGCATACGAACTGCGTTTCTTGCGGGAGACATGGCTGCAGCAGAAGCGGCTCAGCAGGATGTTGGGCGGGCGTTGGCGCTAAAAAATCAGGGCCAGAAGCTCGATGGAAACATGCTGTGGAAACAGGTGATGATCCTTAACGGTGTGCGGATGCAGCCGTGCGATCGGGATGAGGCGAAGCCTCTTACCCAGGGGACCGTGCTGGCTGTAAATCGCGATTTGAAAGCGCTGCTCGCTCCCTATCGCAAGGCTTAAAGTTCTGCGTGGGCAGCGGAGCGAGTTCCACTGCCCACGGTCAATTCGGGTACTGTGCTCAGGTCCTGTCGGTCTCTACCTGGAGGCGGATCTGTCGGAGCACGCGAGCGCAGCGCTCACATTCGTCTTCGGAGCCGGAATAGGCGATCGCTCGCGATTGCGTGTGCGCTTCAATCATGATCTTCACGCACATCTCAATGTCGTATCCGGTAGCCTTTTGAAGCTGTTCGACCACCTCATCCATGGCGTGGTAATCATCATCATATAAAATTACGATATAAGGACCATTAATGTACGTGTCGTCTCTTGGAAGCCATCGTGGGAGTTCAAGCTCTTCGAGTTGAGGCGTGCCGTCTGCGCCAAACGCCATTCCATTTCTCCTTCCTCAGATTTTGTAGCCTGCTCTTGCCGCCGCCTGCACAAGATTCGCTGCAACATTATACCGCCGCTCTCATCCCGAAATACGCAATAACTACGCCGCTACGATATTATTGCAGGCAATTCCGTCCCGATACGGAATTCGTATCGAAACGGAGTTTTATTCAAGGCCGCAATCCACCAGATCCTCAGATCGCGTGGCGATAAAGTCGGGTGCGGTAGTGAAATGGAATATGTGATGAAACAACTGCTGCTAGTCGCGATCGTTGCTGCCGTATCTGTAGTATCTGGCGCATTTGCGGCTGAACGGACCGATGCAAAGACGCGCGATACGTGGGTGAAACAACGCTTGCTGGCTGCAAATGCCGAGATGCTCCCGTTTGGTTTTCAGTATGGAACCACACCCTCAGCAACTCTGCTCGCAAAACTTCCCGGAACCACTACCACACGCAAGTTGGATCAGTCGCGAACAGAGACGCTTCGCACATGGCATGATGCCGCAACTGGGCTGGAGGTGCGATGCAGAGCGGTAAGTTACAGCGACTTTCCGGCGGTTGAGTGGACCCTCTATCTGAAGAATACTGGCACTTCGAACACGCAGATAATCGATACTCTGCAAGCAATCGACGCACATATGGCGCTAAGCGCCGATTCGTCCAACGTTCTGCACTGCCATCGAGGCGATTACTACTCTGCAGATGGCTACGCGCCTTATGATCTTCCCCTTGCGCCCGGCACGGCACATGCCTTTGCTCCCGATGGCGGCCGTCCAACCAATGGCCCCAATGGCTGGCCCTACTACAATGTCCAGTTAGGTAAGGCTGGAGTGCTGCTCGCCATTGGCTGGCCAGGTCAGTGGGCCGCGAATTTCAAAGTCAACAGCGCTGGCACCGCAATGCGCATTTCGGCAGGGCAGGAGAAGGTTCACCTGATTCTCCATCCGGGTGAAGAGATTCGATCTCCCCTGATCGCCATGCTGTTCTATTCCGGCATGGATGTCGCTGCATCACAGAATGCATGGAGGCGGTGGATGCTGGCCCACAATGTCCCGCGGCTGGATGGCAACAAAACACCCTCTCCGATGGCGCAGATGCAATTGTGCGTTGGCTTTAACGATGGCGAAGATGTCATGTTCCGCGAGTTAAAGCGGTTGGATGACGCACACATCCCGATCGACCTCTGCTGGCGGGATGCAGGCTGGTACTCCCACCCGGGAGACTGGCCCAACACCGGTACCTGGGAGGTGGATCCTGTCCGGTTCCCACAGGGGTTCAAGCCGATCAGCAAGGCCATTCACGATAGCGGACGTAAGCTGATCGTCTGGTTTGAACCGGAACGTGTCGGCTGGAAAGAGAGCTATCTGGCGAAAAACCATCCCGAATGGCTGCTTGGTGGGCATCTGCTCAATCTGGGGAATCCGGAAGCCCGATCGTGGCTAACCGAACATGTCGATGGGCTGCTGAAAGAGCAGGGCATAGACTTCTACCGCCAGGATTTCAATATGGACCCCTTGAACGACTGGCGCAGCAACGATGACAAGGATGCGCCGGATCGGCAGGGCATCAGCGAAAATCTGCATGTTCAGGGTTATCTCGCCTACTGGGATGAGCTTCGGCGCAGGCATCCCGGCATGCTGATCGATTCATGCGCATCCGGTGGCAGGCGCAATGATCTGGAAACCCTGCGGCGAGCCGTGCCACTGCTGCGCAGCGATTTCCAGTTCGGTAACGGCGCCATCGTTGGCAATCAGGGCCACACCTACGGCATCTCCTCCTGGATACCCTACTATGGATCTGGATTTGGGTTTACCGATATGTATGGAGCGCGTTCGTTTTATGTTCCGTGTAATGGTTTCGCCGGCCCGAATATGGAGATGGAGAAGCGTGCCTATGCAGAATGCCGCGAGATTGCGCCTGCCATGCTGGGAGATTACTATCCGCTGACGCCGTACAGCCTGGCCGCAGACACTTGGATCGCATGGGAGTTTTATAAGTCCGATACGGGCGAGGGCGTGGTGCAGGCGTTTCGACGAGAGGCTGCGAAAGAGCGCACGATGAATTTCAAACTTCGCGGCCTGAAGTCTACGGAAAGCTACGAAGTGAAGGATGCAGACAGGGGCAACCTGGGTGTGTTTACGGGCGATGACCTGATGCTCGGCGGAATACAGGCGGTCTGCCCGACTGGATCCTCGTCCAGCTTAATCACGATCAGGCGTGCCGAACAGCAGAAAGTGCAGCGCCACGAAGCGAAAGGCCGACCGAAAGTCCATTAACTGATAGCCAGGTGATGGACTTTATGAGGACAACCCTCGGCAGATTCGGCAAGATCCAGAATTCGCTGATGGTGCGTGAAGTAGATCACCTGGGTACGTTTCGCCAGCTCCGCAAACACCTCAAGTGCAGCCTGCGAACGTTGATCGTCGAAGTGGACCAACACATCATCCACAATGAGAGGCAGCCTGCGTCCATCGGCTAGCTGCCGTTCGAGGCTGGCAATTCTCAGTGCCAGATAGAGCTGATCTGCCGTTCCAGAGCTCATCCCGGCGATCTCGATGCGCCGCGATCGTGTGCCCTCCGGCCTCAGTCCGACGAGCCTCGGGTTATCCTTCTCGTCATAATCGGTTTCGATTCCAGTAAATGAGCCGAGCGTAAGCTGTTTGAACAGCTCTCCAGCCCGCCGGATAACCGGATCCTCGTTTCGCTGGCGGTGCATCTCCATGGCGCGCCGCAACACTTCGCATGAGAGCTTAAGCAGAGTGTAATCTTCGGTGAGTGATCGCACTCTAGCCAGTTCAGACTCTAGTGCGATGGCGCTGTCTGCTGCCTTCTGACCGCCATCTATAAGCTCAAGAGCGCGCCTGGCAGCACCCAATTCATCCACCAGAAGCATTCGCTTTGTGTCCAGGCCATCCAGTTCGCGTTCTGTCGATTCAATCTGATCGTCTAGCTGAAATCTGTCCTCCTGCAGCGCCAATTCGCAAAACTCACCAACACTAAGTAAACCTGCGCTAACACGCAACCGATTCTCAAGCTGCTTTAGTTCGTCTTTCAGCTGGCTCGCTGTAGCCGAACTCTCTTCTGCTGCCTCTAACTCCTGTTCATCGCTGCATTGCGCCGCCTGGATAAGCTCCTGGATTGTTCTTGTGGCGCGCTCCTTAGCGATCTGAAAGCTTTCTAGGTCAGCTCGAAGGCCGTCGATTTCGGAAGCAAGCAGATCCCGTTTTTTCTTGTCGCCAACGGCGGAGTCCAGGGCCGCACGAACCTGCCCAAGCGCCTCCTCAATGCGGATGCCCACAAACTCCGGACAAACCGCAGCGACAAACTCATTAAAATCCTTGCGCAGGTCCCTTGCGTCCCGGTCGATCCCGTTGATCCGATCCCGCTTGTCCTTCGATTCTTTCAGATATGCGAACATCTGATCGAGCCGCTTTAGAACCAGCGCCACATTTCGGTAGTCTGGCGAAGGTGCCATCCCCAGCGGCGCAATCACACGATCCCACTTACTATCGAGATCGGCGCGCTCCACGTGAAGGGTGTACCTAACCGTCTCATGCTGGCTCCGCTCTTTCAGCAGTTTCTCGATCTGGGTTTGACGCTCCTTATTTGTTATTTCAGTGCGTTCCAGGTCGCTAATCACCGTGCCAGTTATCTCGAGTAGCTCTGCGAGTGTCGCGCCGGAAGGGATCAGAACCTCTGGATAGGGTGCCAGAGCCGAAATTAGCGCTAAGCGGTGCTCTTCGGATTTTTCGTCGAGCGCGTCGCGTCGTGCATTATTCTCTCGATACTCGCGCAGCTCCGTGACAATCGCAGCATGGGCTGCCGCCCAGGCTCGCATCTCGGCTGGTGGCAGCGGTATCAGAGAGCAATCTGCCCACAATTTCTTCCATTCGCTGGTTATGCTGGTTAATTGAAGACGCGCATCAGCCTCTTTCACACGAGCCTGTTCTACTTTGCGCTCGAGATCCTCAATCTCATGTCGGATCTGGCTTACGGCGCCAGCCAGCTCAGAATCCCTGCCGATCGCGTCCGCAATTGCATCCGTTTCGCGCTCGGCAGTTTCGAAGGCGTTCGCGAGATCCGCATTGGTCTCTAACCCTTCCGCCGAAATCGAAGTGGTGTCGTTCTGAAGCCAGGCCGCACGTACGGCGTGCCATCGGCCATCCCGAAAGTCTCGGGCGCTGCTCAGATCGGCAGAGGTCGCGACATCGCCAAGCAGCTGTTTTGAGGCAAGCTTATTTCGGGCTGCCTCAAGCTGTTCATTCAGGCTTTTCGCGCGAGCCGCTTCCTGAGCAATCGCACTTTCAATTTGCGTTAGGCTCTGTTCAAATCTTGCTATTGTCTCGTTAAGCGGAATTGGCAGCGACTCGAGCCGTTCCAATTCACCAGTGTACAGGCCCATCGATGCTGCACGCGCAGGCAGTTGGTTCTGAAACCGGGATGCCTTTTCAAACAGCTCTTTAACCTGCTCTTCTATTCCGGCATCTCTTAAGGCACGCTGTCGTGCGCTTCGTAATTCTGCCGTATTTGGAGTTGCAGATTGAGATTGGAGCTGAGGTTCAAGCTCCGCAAACAAGTCGCTGCACCGTTTCAGATCCCGCTCAGTAGCATCTGTTCGCGTTATAAGCGCCTCGTTCTCGCGTACAAGTCGCGTTATTTCGTCCTGCTGCAGGGCAGTCAATCGAAGTTGCTCCGCAGATCCAACCTCAAGATCTGGCCGAAGCTCCCGCAATACTTCGGCGGCATCACGCAGATGCCGTCTCTCTTCCACTTCAAGCTCACTTTTATCAAGTGCAGCTTTCGCATCTGCACCAAGCCGCGCCTCTAGTTGAAGCACCTGCGCTTTTGCAGCGAGCAGTAGTTCAGGAACAGCGAGGCCGGAAATGGCCTCTTCACGTTTACCCAGTTTAGCTAGCGTATCATCGATTTCGCGCTGGCACTTTGCGAAGTCCGTTTGCGCTTGAATGCGCTTCTCCCTGGCATCCGTTGGCAGAATGAGTACACCCTGCAGATCGGCAAGATCGCGCAACACATGCGAACGGCGTGTTACATCCTCATAGCTGTGCCTGTATGCCGATAACGCTTCTTTGCGTCTCCGAGTAGACTTGATTTTGTTTTCCGCATCATCGAGTGCGATTTGCTTTTTCTGGACCTCTTTGCGCAGCGCATCCCACTTCGTTGTGAGCTCACTGTTCTCTTTCACTTGCTTTCGCAGGATCGGTACCTGTTTCAGCGCTGTGTTCAGAGGTTTGTTCTTGGCGGTAGGAGTGTAGATTTCGTCTGCGTCGGATTCGAGCTTTTTGATCTTATCACGAATGCCAACGAGACCGGTCGCCCCCTGGAAAAGGCTCTCAGCAAGGTCGCCTTTGCCCTCGATCAGATCCTTGCCACCTGCAGCAAGACGAATATGATCGATACCGTTTGCCGCTTCAAAAGTCTCTCTCCCTGTCCCATACAGGGCTGCCAGAAGAACGGCTTCCTGAATTGGGTTGCCATCGGGGTCCTGCAGTGCATTTGAGTTTCGCTTGAGTCTGGTGATCGATATAGAGGCTCCATCATCGCTTCGTAACAGCGCCGAGATTCGTAGGTCGGAGTTTGAGTGAAGGAAGTTGTAGCTCGTGCGCATCGGTATCCCAAAGAAGAGATCTGTAATCGCTCGCAGCGCGGTGCTTTTGCCAGCCTCGTTGGGGCCATAGACGATTTGGAGCGCATCGACCTCTGAGTCGAAATCTAACACGCGTTCTGTAAAGGCGCCATAGGCCAGAAGGTTTAGTCGATCTATCCGCATCGGGTAACTCTCATCCGTGTAAACTTCATGATTGAAGCCTGGAAATTAAGATCTGTCGGATGGTCTCAAGGGAGCCAAGTATATGCTCCGGGGAGAACATCTCTACGTCTCCGCTGCCTGTGCGGATCTCGTGCGGCAGGTCGTTCCGAAGCTTGCTCATCGAGTCGATCAGCTCTGCTATCTGCGCATCATCATGTGCCAGCAGATCGACATACTCAAGCAGCTCTTTGCCGATATCCGACGAGGATGTTTCCGACTTTACCTGCAGTTCCCTGGTCGAAACAACGAGTTTCTCCAGCCAGAACCTGCCAGCTCCAATCGCAATTACCCGCGCTCTTAAATCGTTCAAAGCCTGATTGCGATATCCTGACAGGTAGGTATGTGCGGCAGTTTCACCAGAGATGATCACGCGAATGGCCATCAGCCGGTCGACTCCTGGCTCAGCGCACTCTATCAACTTGCCTTCCACTGCCGCGAACGCTGCTTCGGCAGTATCGATTCCCGTGGCATCCAGATAGATCAGCTGCCACCGGAGAACATCCAGGCTGCGATGTTCAAGAGTGGCTCGGCCCGCTTCATCAACGTTGACCAGAGTGCATCCTTTTTCACCTGTTTCCCGGATGTGTCTGCCCTGGATATTGCCTGGAAAGACGATCCAGGGTTCGGCCTCAGATAGGATCTCGCGCATGTGGATGTGGCCAAGCGCCCAGTAGTCGTAGCCTTTTGTTTTGAGAGACTGAACAGAACATGGCGCATAGGAGGCATGATCCGGCCGACCATCTGCGCTCGTATGGAGGAGCCCAATATTGTAATAGCCTGGGATAGGTGCCGGATATTCTGCAGAGAGGTCATCAGAAACCGCTTGAGTGGCGAAGCTCTGACCGTGGATTGCGACGCCAAGATCCTTCAGTTCTTTTGTCTGAGGCTTAAGGTGTGAGAACTCGAACACGTTCTCAGGCAGGGTTAGCGATTTCGTGATTCTGCTTGTTGCATCGTGATTGCCACGGATGATGAAGACCTTAATGGAAGCAGCCTTGAGCGCCGCCATCTGCGCAGCGAAGAAGAGGCCCGTGTTGTAGTCCTGCCAATCGCCATCGTAGACGTCGCCTGCAATCAGAACGAAGTCCACTTTCGCCTCAATCGCGAGCGCAACAAGGTTTTCGAGTGCCCGCCGCGTTGCTCCTCGGATCTCGTCGACCGGGGCGCCTTCGTACTGCTCGAGGCCCTGAAGTGGGCTATCAAGATGAATGTCTGCCGCATGAATGAATTTGAATGGAATCACCAAGCCGACTCCAGACTGGTTAAAAGTAAGCAAAATGCGAGGCGGCGCATCATGGTTGAATGGCCGCCTCTATAGATGAGATTAAAGAGCCGAACCCGGCAGTGGCTTTAGGAACGTGCTGTGAATTTTGGAGACGATCAGCTTGTCGGAATACTCCGGAATTGCAAAAAGACGCGCCTTCTCAGGATCTGCCATAAAGGCCTTCCAGAAACCATCTCGCGCTTCTACCGATGGATAGGTCACCATATACGTGAGGTTCGGTAACTGCGGCCCTGAGAGGGCTTCGCTAAAGAAAACGGGCTGAAAACCCGCCCTCGCGAAGATATCAGTCTCGCCCTTATCAAACATCTCGATCTTCTTCAGGTTGGCCTTCTTGCTGTGGCTTTCGTAGGTTCGGAGCTCAAACACATGCGCTTCGCCGGAGGCAGCCTGTTTTGGCGCCTTAATATGGGGCCAGCTGTGAAAGGCGCCGAGCACGGAGCTTTCGACATGGGTGTACGGCGGATCGGTTGCCGGCAGGTCGAGGACGGATGCTCCTGCTTTCAAATATTCCTGGTCTGCGGCCAGACGGGTCTCAAAACCATTCCAAGCTGCAATGGATGGAAAGCTTGCGATTACTACGATAAAGAGGGACTCGGGCTTGTCGGCCGAAACGAAGGCCCCCGCCGGCGCCATTCCATTGCGCTTGGTCGCGGGTAACCATGCCTCAGTGAGGAACGCCGCGTATCGGTCCAGCTTATCCTTCGACTCGAAAGTGTAGGTGCGCAGATCGTAAATCTCGCGAGCGCTTTCAGCACCTGCCGCATGCGCTTCGACGCCCGCCGTACCTGTGGCTGCTGCAAGGGCTGCGCCAGCAGCGATAAACTCTCTTCTGTCCATTTCGGAACACCCATCCTGTGCAAAAAAGGATTGCGCTGCGGCATGGCACTAAAATCCGATAGCCGAAACGCCTCATCTATATTATGCATCGTTTGCCGGATGCCCTGTCCAAACAGAAAAACGGGGCCACCGGCTGATCGCCGGCAGCCCCGCTTGTGCGTTTCGTGACGTGGCTGCTAAATGGACTTTCCGCAATGCGGGCAGAAGCTCCACTTGCTGGAATCTGCCGGGCGCTTTGTGCCATCAAATGGGCAGAATTTGTAATCGTCCTGATAGCCTCTTCCGCAGGTTGGGCATTTAATCGTCGTGTGCTTTTTGATCACCGTTACCTGCTCTTTGCAATGCGGGCAAGTAAACGTGGAGCGCTCTTCGGTTGCTGTAACAAGGTATCGCAAAGCGTCAGTATCATTGCCTTTGTTGACAGAAAAGACCTTTAGCCCATTCAGCCCCTGGGTTACGGTGGCTACGAGATCTTTTGCGGTCTGCTCGGATGCTTCACCGGTTAGTTTTCGAAACAAAGGCGTCGACGTCTCAATCTCAGTCAGCGTCTTCTGGAGTTCCGCAGTATCTTTTTGAATAGTTACGTTATGGGCGCCATCCGGGATAACCCTCGTTTCAAATCTGTGCGCTACGGGATGATCGTACGTCAAGTTGTCAAGAACCGGCATCGATCGGCTCAGCGGACCCGATTTCGTCTTCGTTATATGGTAGGTAATTTTTGTCGTCGTGGTCTGTTTTCCGTTATTTACCGTAACCGTCGTGTTGTTGGTAGCGGTACAGCCC
>CAIXIX010000326.1 GCA_903919615.1 uncultured Chthonomonas sp. | reverse complement strand
TCTACTACTATCTGGATCTGCTCGATTTTCGCACGTTCAAACCTGGAGATAAGGTGACCAATGCCGAGGCGATGGAGCGAGCGGCGCGGCCGTACGCGATGTTCGACGAATACCTTATTCAGCTTCAGCAAGAGTTCGCCGAGAAGCTGCTGAACCACCGCAACCCATACTCAAACCTCCGGCCCGTTGACGACCAGGCTCTGGCGATGGTGGAGCTCTGCAATGAGCACGGCTTCTTTCTCTATCCGGACCGGCTAGAGAAGCTGGCTGAGCCGTACGAGGGCGACCTGCGCCAGCGTTGGAACCACTGGCTGCACGACCACTATGGCACCACACAAAACGTTTCAAACGCATGGGCGACCGCGGCAGTTCCCGTTCCCCTCCGGCCCGATGAGCAGATCGAACAGAACACAATCGAGCTGCCGACCTTCTCCATCCCGCCCGACGCAACGGCCAGAGTGAACATGATTCCTCGGCGCCTTCCCGGACGCCTGCACGATGGAGTGCGATTTCTGGCAGATTTGCAGCGACGTTACTGTAAGACGATGCGAACCTACCTTCGTGATCAGGTTGGGCTGAAGGTGCCTGTTACTGCTGTTGTCTCCGGAAATATCGTGCCCGATATCGCTTCGGTTGCCTCTGAGTGTGACTTCACCGCAGAAAACTGGTATGGTGAAACGGATGGGCTCGATCCCAACCATCCGTCCGTCCGATTCGTTAGCGGAAAGAACCCGCTTCGCAACGAGAGCCCACACGGCTTTGCGCCGGCCACGGCCTCGCTTAGATGGTTCAATAAACCGGTCGTGATCCGGGAGTGGGGCGCAAGCTGGCCCAACAAAAATCGCGCTGCCAGCGTGCCCGAAGTGGCAGCTTATGGCGCCCTCCAGGACTGTGATGCGCTGATCCTTTTCGGTTATCAGACCAATACGGATACAGATGGCTCTGCGCCAGATAGATTGAATGATCTCGCTTTTCAGTGCGACCCAACGGTTTGGGGAATGTATGCAATCTGCGGGCAGGCGTTCCTGCGTGGTGCAATTCACCCGGCGCAGGCAAGCGTTACGCTTACATATTCGGATGCCAGGTTGAATACCTGGCCGAATCTCTCCGGCGAAGGTTACAAGCTAGCATGGAGTGTGCGGGTTAACTCAATTGTTGCAGACGCGCCCACCGGGCCGTACAGCTTTGTTCCATCCGGCAGCAAGGCGGATCTTGGCCCGATGCGAGATATTCTGGATGATCTCAGCCGCGAAGGCGTGGAGCTCAATCCGGGGTTCGACAAGGGAATTTGGCGAAGCGACACTTCCGAATTAACGCTCTATGCGAAGGATGGCCGGCTTGAGATCGATAGCCCAACCTTTTGTGCGATCGCAGGTGAGCTCGTTCCGGGGCACACCTACGATTTAGGGGTGTTCAAGTTAAGCACACCATCGCCGCTGGCAGCATTCGCGGCGCTTTCCCTCGATGGTAAGGCGTTAACCTATTCAAAGCATATCCTGGTTAAGATGGTGACCAGAGCTGAGAACACAGGTGAGATAATCGAAAAGGCTCCTCCAGGATCGCCAGAGACCTATGTGCTTAGAAAGCACGGAACTTCGCCGATATTAACTTTCGGCAGACCATCTGCAGCGCCTTTAAAACTCTGGTATGCGCCGGGCCTGCCGGAAGGCGATTCTGATATGGCGCCGTACCTTACTCTAGGTCTGGTTGATGGGATCTGGGAGCTCGAGATTAAAGACGGCCATGGTCGATTGATTTGTGACACACCTGGAGTGACCGGGTCGCTCGCATCGGATGCAATCGATACGCGAGCGGTTGGAAAACGAGATTAGTTTGTGAATGGGAGCGATCGATGAATGCGCAGGATAGTAGTACGTTGCCACAAGAGGTTCAGGAATGGGTAGTAGGGGCAGATACGGGATTCCCGGCCGTGCCATCAGAGCCAGCCTTTACCGCTGCGGGGACACCTTATCTTAAGACTCCGGGTGTCGCTGTTATCGCAAAGCCTGAAGTGAATGTACGCAATATCTCTGGCTTTCTCGATGGCTTTGCGCCTGAACTGCAGTTTTCGCAATACGTAGATGACCCCGTCACTTTGCCGCCAGGCGCGGCAGTGTGTAAGGCGGCAGGCCAACTGTGTTACGCCTCCTTCGGTGTGAAGCGCACCTATAACTCGGATGCTGAGAAGTATTTCGAGAATATTAAGGAGTCTGGCCACGGAAGCGTGTTGGAGCATGCGAACTACACGATGCTCTTCTACGGCATCTCACGGTCCGTAACACATGAATTGGTTCGCCATCGCGCGGGAGTTGGCGTGAGCCAGATTTCGCAGAGATACGTGTCCGGGAGAGTATTGAGGTTTGTTGAGCGTCCAGAGTATCAGGCAATCCCAGAACTTCATGGCGATTTCGAACGGAGAATCGATGCGGCAGCGGCTGATTACAATAGAATTGCGGATATTCTTGCTAGCGAACAGAAGTCTGGCGCAGAGCTGCTCTCTGCCGACTACAGGACCGACCTGCGCAAAAAGGTGCAGCAGGCCGCCCGATCCGTGCTGCCAAACGAAACCGAGGCTCCAATTGTAGTTACTGCCAATGCTCGGGCATGGCGGCATATTATTGAGATGCGCGCCAACATGCATGCTGAAGTCGAAATCCGTGCGCTTGCATTCCGGGCGTATCTATGCCTCGCGGCGCTCGATCCCATCATTTTTGGGGATTACTCGGTGATTCATCTGTCCGATGGAACATATGGCGTCCAAACGCCGCATCCCAAAGTGTAAGAAGAAGGCAGAGTAATGGGACAGGGCCACTATCTACTTTCGGAGCGTCGCTCCCCTCCCTTACCCTCCCCTGATCCTAACAATGTATCATATCTCGGCGGGACTAAATGTCGCTCCGCGATGCACGCATTTTGTCCCCTCCCCGCGAGCTTGCGAGCAAATGTGGGAGGGGTTGGGGAGGGGGTTCAGATAATT
>CAIXIX010000325.1 GCA_903919615.1 uncultured Chthonomonas sp. | reverse complement strand
TGAAATCGGCGTATTTAGCGGAAGGTATTACGTGAGATCTGGAATGCGCGTCTGCCGGGCGGTAGCAAATTATTACCAACTTACCCGTCTACCTTGTTACCCTCTATAGATCGGCAGTTTCCACGGCTTCCGGTATTCTCGATGGTAGTAGATCGTGTCTTTACCAGCTTTGCCGATGAGGTCCATCTTTTCCTTATTCCACGTGATCGACTGTTGCGCCAAAAGCGCGACATTGATCAGATGACATGTGATTGTCGTCTGAGCCATGGAGGCGATGTTGGATCTTGGCTGCTCCCGGGACTTAACGCAGTCCACCCAGTTTTGCCAATGGTCGTTTGTCGCGGGTGTCTGCTCGATCGGAAGCTGCTCACCGAACGCATCAAACAGTTTCAGACCACCTCGCCATACTCTGAGCGTCTTCCCATCGGTGCTTACGAACTCGGTGCCGTGATCCGGCCGACCTGGCTGATCTTTCCCTGTCTCCCAGTGTAACAGCAGATCTGGATCCTTGAAGCGCATGATCGCCTGCACCGTATCTGGCGCGTCACGATCGTCGTCCACAAAGGTGAATTTGCCGCCATATGCGGAAATCTCTGTCGGCATAACAAGATCGGTATCTTTGCTCGCACCAAGCAGGCCGATATCGATCATATGCACGCCCCAATCACCAGTCTTGCCAGTGCCAGTATTGTAAAACCAGCGCCACGCGTTATGGACGTGATTTGCCATATAGGGGAAAGCTGCTGCGGGGCCGGTCCACATCTCAAAATCCAAGTTCGGCGGAACAGGCGCATGCACACCGCGACCGGCGCCTCGCTCCTCTACCTTCCAGCAGTGGATCTTCGCGAGCTTCCCAAGCTTGCCGCTGCGCACATAGTCTACTGCGCTAGTAAAATCTTGAGTGCTGCGCTGCCAGGTGCCGACCTGAACAATTTTCTTGTAGTGCTTTGCGGCTGCCGCCATCGACTTGGCTTCGGTGATGTCGTGCGAGATTGGCTTTTCGCAGTAGACGTCCTTACCGGCTTCAACAGCGTGGATCAGGTTGAGCGCATGCCAGTGGTCGGGTGTGCCGATGATGACGCCATCGATGTCTTTTCGCTCGAGCATCTTCCGGTAGTCGCCGTAAAGTTCCGGCGCCTTACCGTATTTTTCGGTGACCGTGTTAATATCGTTCGGCATTCGATTCTTATCGACATCGCAAAGCGCAGCAATCTGAACTTCCGGCTTCTTAATGAGCTGCTTCATATCGTTCGCGCCCATGCCGCCGCAGCCGATGAGCCCCAGGACAAGCTTATCGCCTGCACCAACGCTCCGTGCTCTGTAGGTAGCTTCTGCATGAACAGGTCGGATCGAAGCGGCAGCAAAACCTACAGCTCCGGCTGCCCCGATCAACTCCCTTCGCGTAATGCTCTTTTCGTCGAACGCCATATCGCTGCTGCTCCCGTTCTATCTCAGTGCGGGGATATTCCCGATTGCGCTATATATTCGCTACTTAATGCGCAGGTTACTCCTACGACCTGACGCGATTATCTTTTAGCAATTGAAGAACAGAAACAGCAGGCAGGAAGCCTTCCGAAGACACCGAAGACTTGCAAATATGTTCACTCGAGCCAAATGTTAAAGCAGAATGGGAACGAATCGTGGGCAGTGTATAGTATGGACCAGATAATGCAGGTAGACATTATCGGCTTGCAGAGTAGTTACGTCTATAATGTGCTTAATTTGGATTTGTCGCTGCACTATCGACTGTGCAAGTTCGAGCAGATAAATGGCTCGTCTATGCAGCAAATATTCAATGGCAAGTCGCGACACAAACTGGGAGGATGTGCTCCGTGAACGCAGCTCTCTATTTTACGGTAACGGACAGCGGGTTGGTAGTCGCGCGCAAAGCAGAACAGGCGATTCGCAGCCTCGGCGCTCCGCTGAAAACAGATTCAGGTCACTACATCAGTGGAGTTATCGTTAGCGGCAGCTCCAATGTTGAAGTGCGTGTCAGCTGGCTTGAGCAGGGTGGCTCAACTCAGATTACGGTTACTACGACTCATGAGCAGATGCGTGAAACTGATCTTGAAAGAGTCGCGTTACGATTCAAACATGTTTATTTGAACGGCAGCGCGCCACGGAAGAAGACAGTAAACGCAAATGCCTTCACATCTGTCTTGGTGTTACTAACCGTGCTCGTTGTGATAGGGCTATTTGTATTCGTGATGGTAAGATCTAAATAGTTAGTTTTGCATTTGCGGTATAGGGGATTCTATTTATGAAGGTTCGATGGACCGACCAAAGCGTGCGCCTGCGTATTACTCCTGCCGAGCTCATCGCATTGTCCCAGAATAAGATTGTAAAGGCTGCACTCGGCCCGAAGACTGGAGGTTGGTCGGCACGTATTGTACCAGGGTGTGCGCGGACTGACCTTAAGATTTCTGATGGCGCACTGTGCATCAACCTCGCATTGCACGATCTTGAGGATTTGTCCAGTGAGGATTCCGAGGGTGTTTATTTCGAACCTGACGATTTTAACAAGGTGCGGTTTTACATCGAGAAGGACTTCGCTTGCGCCCATCCTCGGGCTTCAGAAGCAGCAGAGCCGCAAACAGAAACGTTTGCGGCTCCATGTAATCCCGTTAATCAGTCAGAGGCGATAAGTTAGTCTCTGCCCTTTACGTTCTTTTCTATTTCGTCTGGATCGTCGCGGATAACCGATGCGGTTCTGCGTGCGTTTTTGTAATCAGGATCCTTCGGGTCTTTTGCTTTCTCCGGATCGAAGATCCTTGCATCCACCGGAGCCACCGTGTAGGGCGTAAAATCCGGTTTGTCCGTGAAACAGTCCGAGAAGTCATTTGCTAACCCATCGAACATGTTCAGCGGGGGCAAGCCAAAGATCTCATAGAGTGTGCGGTGCATACTAACTATCGTTGTATGACGATGAGAAACATTATGCTTCTTCACCCAGGGACTGATTACAAGCAGGACGCTGCGCTGGGCATCAACATGATCCGGTTCGCCACCTGAATCGTCCTGTGTCACAAATATCGCCATGTTCTTCCAGTATGGCGTATGGGACAGGAACTCAACGATCCTGCCGAGCGCAAGGTCATTGTCTGCCATCCACGACGCTTCGTATGGGTATCCTCTGTCAGGTTTTGGGCCTGTGCCATGATCGTTGCAAATCGCGATGTTAATAAATGACGGTGCGGGCTTCGCCTGATCGAGGAACAGTTTTGTGAAGTCCTGTTCGAACCAGTAGGCGCGGTACTGGTCTGGTATGTTCATATTGAATATGGGGAATTCACGGCATGTGTTGTCGTAAACAATCTTCTGCATTGGCATATTGATGACTTCGCGAGCCCCTGTATTGTGCTCGTCCTCATCCTCGCCAACTCCCGCAAATTCGAACGACTCGCCGTAGTTGCGGAACTTAACGCCAAACCGTGCAAGATGCTCCCACATGGAGCCCGCCTCTGGATAGTCTTCTGGAGCTATGGAACCATTTGAACCAAAAGACGCACGTCGTCCTGGCGCCGTACTGTTTAATTTGAAGTCCCACCCAAGCGTATAGGTCATCTGGCAGAAGGTGTCCGGCTGGACCCCAATGAGCCATCGGTGCCCAACTCCAGAAGCCTCTGGCTCCATGTAGAAGTTGTCGCTTACAGTAAACTGGTTTGCAAGCTTGTTGTGATTGGTCATCACAGCTACATCTTGAAGCGTCGGCTGGCCGTTCGCTTTTATCGTTTGGTGATATCCCCATCGCAGTAGAGTTGGATCATCATTCGCTCCCGGGACGCGATCGAAGATCGCATCGTAGCTGTGGTTCTCTTTGGTGATAAATACCACATACTTAATTTCACTGGAAGGTTTGCCCGGAACAGCAGGGATAATGGCTGAGGTCATCGTCTTACGATCTGCTTTGCGATCCACGATGCCATTGTATTCCAGCGTATTCGCAGTCATCGTCTTTAGCTGATCTGCGGTCGTAGGCGTCGGGGTTACGATAACGGCGCCCGCCATCCCAAGGAATGCGCTCTTCGGTCGGTTTGCACCCGCATTGGGACCATTGCCGAATCCACGGAAACAGATCGTGCAAAGCTTGCTGCCATCCGGCGAAGTTATAACTCGATACGGATACCAGGCAGACGGGATTTGGCCAAGCACCTTGCCGGTTGTGGTATCAATGACGCCAACGGCATTGAGCCCGGATTCTGCAACGTAGAGGCGATCCCCCTTGGGTGACAGGCACATTCCCGATGGCCCAACCCCGCGTATTTTGGAGACAAGCGGCGATGGAATGATGCGCGTTGTCATCGTGATCTTACCGGTGGTTAGATCGATCCGTTGCACGGTATCGTTGTTGCCATTGGAGACGTAGAGGGATGTGCCTCGCACTACAAGATAGTTAGGTGCGCTGCCACCTACTGCTTTGCCGTTATCGGATGGCGCGCCAACCAGGAGCCCGGTCTTTATTCTCGCGACGATACGCGGCTGAATGGGATTAGTGGCATCAACTCCCCACACCGAAAATGACTCGTAGACATTCGGATCGCCAAGGCCGGGGATATCTCGTCCTTCGCGGCGAACGCCATCGCGCGCCTCCTTGCTGGGAAAGCCGTAAGGTGGGAAGGTTAGCCCGCGCGGATCTATCGTCTCTTTCTCATCAGTGTCACGAGCTAATTTTGCGACCACTTTATGATCTGGTGGCGGAATGGCCTTGTATTCGAACATTCCAATGTTGGCCACGTAAACTCGGCTTCCAGAGACGGCCAGCGCGTACGGATATCTGCCAACCTTGACCGACGAGATGACCTTCTGAGCCGCAACGTCGATCACCGCTACTCGGAAATTCGTTACATCAGCCGCGTACAGGTACTTCCCGTCTGAGCTCAGCTTGAGATCCATCGCGAAGCTGTCCGCGAATTTCGTACCGTTTGCAGCTACATTTAACGAGAGGCTGCCAGTAACGGTATGCGTTGCTACATCAACGGAATATACTTCTCCAGAGTCGCCACTGCTCCAGTAGAGGGTCTTTCCATCCGCGGAAAAGGCAGCGCCGCCAGCGTTCGACTTGCGCCGCCGCTTGCCATTTACGATTTTTACCGGCTGAGGATTGGGATCTGTCCAATTTATAAACTCGCCATCACCATCACAGGCAATGAAGGCAGTTTTTCCATCTGGGCTTGGCACAAGATTGTGTGGCCAATGCCCAACAGGCAAGTGCGTGCCGACAGGCTTGAGCAGCCGACCTGTAGCAAGAATTGTCGTTCCTTCGGGATCGTGTTTGGCGTACGACTCTACCGAGGGAGCGTGCAGGTATGGCGAAGCCGTTGGAGCCTGCGCAAGAGCCTTCGTGCAGTTGGCAACGTAAAGGCCTCCCAACATGGGCGCCAATATACCGAGAGCCCACGATGTACTAATTGGTTTCACAGAAAGAGGTTCTCCTGACGTCATGTGCAAGTAGATACGGCCCCAAGAAAACTGGCGGCTATAACTGCACTGGAGTTACGATCCACGCATTGTACCTGTTTGCGGCGTGTTTGCGCCGGATGGAATCGGAGACATTTCGCTGCGTGTTGAGAGCTGCTTGCGCTATCTGGCGCATCTGATGTCGTTAGTCTACCCCGACACTTGTAAAGGTCCGGTTAAGATGTGCATCCAGCGGTCATTTTCAAATTAATTAACACACATCAAGTGATTTCATCCTGTTTTCATAATCATCTGCTAGAATAATTTTGTCATACGAACAGTGCGCTAAACAATCTGTTTTTGAGAAACATCAAGTCGAGCAAAGTGTGAATCACTACCTAAATGTAGTGACCATTAGGCGCTGTGCGAAGTTTGCTGAGGCCACCAGGGACGTGCGTTTGACCGGTGGGGAGGCTGGAATGATGTTCATTCCTGGTGGCCTCTGCAAACTGCGGACACAGAACTTAGAACGGCGGCGATTAGAGCAGACATGCTCAATCGCCGCCGTTATTGCATTCAGCCCGGTATCTGAATATTCTGGAGATTATTTAATGCGATGTGGAAAGTTATGATCTAAAGCGCTGCGCGATTTTCAAGCAGGCTATTAACGCGGTCAACAAAATCGCTGCTGCGAAATGGCTTATGCAGCAGTGGGTGCGCATCTGAAGAGGCGCTCGTACCTGTAACCATCTGCTCGGAGCATCCCGTCACCAATAATACCGCGGCGTTAGGTTTGCTTTCATGAAGCCTTCGCGCAAGCTCCTGTCCACCAATTCGTGGCATTACAACATCGGAAACCATCAGGTCAATTCGATCGCCCTGCTCTTCGATTATCCGGAGAGCTTCTGTGCCATTACTGGCTTCAATTACGTCGTAACCCTGTTTTCGAAGCGCGGCCACCATAAGTTGGCGAACCATTGATTCATCATCGACCGCGAGGATGGTACCCCGACCGCAAGGAATTTCATGAGAAGATCGCTCGGGCTGCGTGTGGACAATTCGCAAGCCATGGGTCTGCGGGAGGCTCCGTGCAGGCGCAGTCACATCATAGGCTATAGGGCTGAGCCTCGATGCATAATCACCAGTTAAACTTCGTAAAGCAAATCCCATCCCAACATCCTCATTTGAGCGAACAAAATCGTTATTCAATATCAAGATGCGTCCGCTCAAGCGAAAAATACATAAATACAAAAGATTCTCAAAAATGAATCTTTTTATGTGAGATTGTCGTTACTGGCAACCGAGCACCCTTGCTCTATCCACGCCGAACCCGCTCCATTCCCTCTCAACTCACAATCTGTGATAGAACCGCCTGAAACTCCAGTCACATGGATGCCGAAGCCTCTATTGTCATAAATCGTGCTCTGCGTCAACTCAACATTTGATTCGTTCATAACGTGCACGCCATCCATTTGATTGTTCAGGATATTGCACCGCTCAAGAATGCCCTGGGCATGATCCCAGAAGACGACGCCCATCTGGGCGCCTGATTCAATGGTGCATTCCGTAAGAATAGCCTTGCTGGATTCACCCACAACAATACCAGGTAGGTTGTTGTTCATTATGTGGCAGCGTTCCACGACAGCTTCAGAAGCAGAGCGGATCATCACGGCCGGCTGATCATAACCGGCGTATTCACAATCGATGAGCTTTACAACACCCCCATTTACAGCTTCTACACCTGGTTTGTACGACTCGCTGAATGTACACTGCTGTGCCAACAGATCACCGCTGCAAAGGATCCCAACCTCCACGCATTGCCGGATCGAGGTTCCCACAAGGCTCGCAGAAGCGCCCTCGTCAATTACAATTGCCGGATGGCTGTTGCCATAGATATCACAGTCTTCGAAGGTAGCATCCGCTCCGTCATGAATGGTTGCCGCATTCCGCCGACCGGAATGCAGCGCACAACGTCGTAACTCAAGAGTGCACCCACGCGATGCTTTGATGCCCGAGAAGCCATTTCTGTCGATTTCGCACTCCTGCAAAATACAGGTACTCGCATCAATTACCGAGATTCCGTTCGAGCGACCGTCATGCAGCCTGCATCCTGTCAGTTCCACCACAGCCACACCGGAAATAGCAACTCCGGCAAGAATGTTTGAACAGACCTCAGTATCGGAGATCGCCGCTCTGCATTTTCCGCGGATAGTAACTCCTGATTGCTGATTGCTATAGATGGCGCAACCGGCGATCTCAACTTCTGCTCCATCTCCGACAGCTACACCTGTGCCTGTTTGCTCAAATACTGAGCAGTTCAGAATCCTGACTGCAGAGGCCGTCTCCGCTACGATGCCAGCCTCGCCACAACCGCATACGTTGCATTCCTGTACCGTAGCAGCCGATCCCGAATGCAATCGAATGCCTGCACCAGAGTTGTTGGCAACGGTACCGCTCACAAAAAGTAACGAGGCTCCCGAGTCGAGGACGACCCCGTCAGACCTGCAATCTCGTACTGTGCAGCCGGTCATTGATACCTCTGCAATACCTGCGCCCAAATGGATCCCCGCCATAGAGGTACAGGTAAAAATGCAATTATCTACCACCAGGTCTCCCGCCAGTATTTCGATCGCGGGATGCTTTGAACCCTGCGAATCTGGCCGACTCAGGCACGTAATGCCAACAATCGAAACTCCAGCGGCCTCAACCTGGACCGCAGGACTGCCCACAGAGCTCACAAGGCAATCACTGGTCTCGCCCTGAGCTTGAATCGTTACCGGTCTCTTGATTCGCAATGGTCCTGAATAGATACCAGGCTGGACAATGATCGTTGCATTGTCTCGGGCACGCTGAATCGCTTCGAACAGTTCGGCACAATCTCCTTGGCCTGTCGCAGATACTATCAGATAATCCGCATCGGGCTCATGTTCTGTTGCAACATCGGATACCGGGTTATTCGCCGGAGCGCTCTTAACTCCATTACGCTGAGGGCGAACAGGCTCTGGCATCACAGCGTGCTCCCAGGTGCTGGAGCCCGTATCCAGCATCTCCAGCGCCTCCAATGCTCGCTCTGCACTCAAGCGTACCGTAGGATCATTCTCAAGACACGCAGCGATGACATCCCGTAATCCATCGTTATTTACGTTATCGAGAATCGGTGGCTCGGTACAGATAGAACGAACTAAATCGGATGTCGACGCACCAGAGAATGGGAGATATCCCGTTGCGGCTACATGCAAAAGCACCCCAAGCGCCCACATATCTTGCGCAGGCGCCATACATCCATCAAAGCACTCCGGAGCCGCAAACTGAGGTGATGCTGGTGCATTGCGTGTTCGCATTCCCCCGTTCGGCGGAACAGGGTACATCTCAGAATAGTCGCCGAGTTTCCATCGTCCTCCGAGGTGCATGACATTCGTGGGCTTGATATTCGCATGTACGATCGGCTGTGGCTGAGAGTGGAGGTAAACGAGCGCGGAGGCAATACAGATTCCGGCATCGCGAATTTCGTCATCCGTAAGCGGGCCGGAATAGAGTCGAGTGCCTAGCGTTTCATCGGCTAATTCGGACGGGAGGTACAGGAATTGTTTCGCATGAAGCTCGCATCTGCCTGGCGTGTACGAGCGCAGCAAAGAGGGATGATTGAGGCCTACAAACGAAGTCAACGCTTCGATTCGATCGGCAAATCTCAACGCATCAATTTCTGTTAGCTTGATCGCAATTCTACGATGTGATGAGTCGCCAAAAAGTGGATCAGATGTATACACTGCTCCGTGCACACCAGATCCAACCCAAGACGTAAGTCGGTACAGACCATCAACGGTACTGCCGACGAGTAGTTGCCAGAGCGTTGCTTCGATCACCTGCAGCCTCCAGTCGGAGAACAAACAGACGCTTTCGATATTGCCCGAGCCACCGTAATTAGCGAGGCTATAAAGCAATTCTACCCGACGCCGTGTTGCAGGCAATCAAAGTGACAGCAACCGGCCTCTTTTTACATCCTGGAATGCACCTTTTGCGAGGTACCGGTTCTCGAAGATTCCAAACCTGCAAGTAGAACCTCCGTAATGTGCCTTGCTGTCGACACATTGCACAGCTCTGGCTGCCGACCTTGTCGAATGCAGTCCAGCCATTGGCGGTGAGCAGATCCACTATCAGTTCCGTCCACGTCAAGTTTGTGAGGAATTGCGGGCTCATCTTCCCGAGTGTAACTTCCCGGTTCCCAGCGCATAATTCCCTGACCGTGAACGCCTGGCATGGTTATCTTGCCACGCGTTCCATGAACCGACAACGCGGTGGATTTAGCCGGATCACACCAGCCCGTCTCGGCAGTTCCGAGCGCTCCAGATTCGAAACGAAGCAGCAGCGTAGCCGTATCTTCCAGTTCCGTTGGTTTGTCGATCGTCGCTGTGTGCCCGATCACAGACGTTACCGAACCCATGACTGCAACGAGCACACCGACTGCATAAACGCCCATATCGAATAGCGCGCCAACACTTGCCTCACCAGACCGAAAGAACCACAGGTCGCCATCATCGGCCTGCTCGCCAAAATAGTCGCGGATCTCAGCGTAGTAGACTTCAGGCCCACCGTGGCTCACACGACAGTACGCGCCGGATAATTTACCAATTTCACCAGACCGAATCGATCTTCGCACCGCCTCGATCTCAGCGCCGTAGTGTGGCAGTGCGTAGACTGTAACATCGGTAGACTCAACCTCTGCTGCAAATGCATTCGCCTCATCGATGTCGCCGCACAGGGGCTTTTGCATCATCACATGCTTCCCGGCAGCTAGCGCATCTAATCCAGCTGATACATGCAGTGGGTGAGGAAGGGCAATGACCACCGCATCAACGCTATCATCAGCGAGCATATCTCTATAGTCTGAAACAAGGTGTTTAACGTCGTAATCCTGGGCGAGGCGCTCTAGCCTGCTGCGTGAACGACCTGCAAGGTGAGTTACACGCACTCCCTGGTCGGCTAGCTCCATCAACTGGGGAATATGAAGCTTGCGCGCGATTCCGCCTGCGCCAATTATTCCAACATTCAAACGTCGAGTCCCCCTTCATCTATGAAAGATGCGTTCTAGCATGCTTTGCTGCGTGCAATTTTCTAATAGTCGCCGTACCCCGCCAGGTCCGGTCCGTCTGTATCAGCCTTAAAAATTCGCCACTCATGCGTGTGGTACAGGCCAAGTAGATGCGCAATCGGGACAATACGCAAATGCAGAGTAATATGTCCTTTGTAGTCTTCCGCGTCTCCAGCCCCCATGTGATGCGACACAAGCAGATCAAATTCAGCAGTTGCGTCGTCTCCCCGATGACGGACGTCCACGTTAGAATAGTTGGCATCAAGCTTTTCCGATTGATTGAAGCTGCGAGAGAGCAAAATGCGCAGTTGATCGTTATTCAGGTGTGAGATTCGCGTATCTTGCGCTTGATCTACATACTCCATCAATTTGTGCACATTCTTGTGCTCAACTGCGGATTTCATATAATCCAGCATTGATGTGACCATCACCGTGCTGACTTCTGCAGGTTTGCGTTCAGATTGAACATACGCGAACCCTAACAGACCCGCGAGTGCGATGCATGCAAACAGGATGCACCATGAGCTCTTTTTCATCTCATCCTCCTGCCGTAAGTCGAACCAGTTTGGCTATTACCACTGTTGTTGACGCAGATAGCCCCTTGTTACACTGGCACATCGATGTGAACCTTTCCACTCCCGGCTCCGACTAAACAATTGATTGTATCGCAACCGCTTCGCAGGAAGGTTCGCTTACGTTGCTGAATCTCACAGCAAATCGGCATTCTCATCTCCTAGATCGCGGACATAACCACGCAATGACGGTTTGCGACGAACAATTGATGGTGCATAAAATCCAGGCCGGGGATCGGCAGGCATTCGAACAGTTGATGGACACCTACGAGGCGCGAATCTATCGCCTTGCAATGCGGTTCACTGCAAACGTTGCGGATGCCGAAGATCTAACGCTGGAGATCTTCCACGCAATATACCGCAGCATCGCGAAATTTCGTGGTAACTCGTCGTTAGGTACATGGATCTACCGTGTAGCCATGAACCATTGCCTGGAATTTCGACGTAAGCGGCGCCTCGAAGTTGTACCCTACGAAGAGGGGCTTTCGCTTGCCTCTACCGCATGGCAGGACGACCCGGTGCAAAGCGCCGGCAAGCGCGAACTCTCCGAGCAGGTTGAGGCGGCAATCAACAGCTTATCACCATTGCATAGGGACGTCGTTGTGTTGCATGAGCTTCAAGGCCTCACATACCAGGAGGTAGCTGCAACACTTAATGTTCCAGTAGGCACTGTCAAGTCGAGGCTCTCCAATGCTTTTCGTCGCCTGCGTGAGCAGTTGAGTGGATATGTGTATGAAGGAAGCGGCACGTTATGACCAGTAACCGCGATAACAGTTCAGGCAGCGGGACATCTTCTCGCTGCAAAAACACACACATTCAGGGCCAGCTCAAAGCGTATGTTGATCGTGAGCTGCATCCTGTTCGCAGTCGATTCGTTGATTTCCATCTTTCCAGATGCGTTAGCTGCAAGGACGAAGTGGACCAACTTATACAACTTGCAATGAACCTCACACCTCTTAATGTCGGGCATCCGAGACCTGAGCTGCGGGCAAGAATCCTGGCAACACTTCCTGCGATGTCCCCGGTAGCGCAGCGAAATGTGTATACAAGACCAGCAATTGCGAACAATCGAACATATCGCACTGCAATAGCAACGGCTTTCTGTCTGCTTCTGGCATTTGGTGCCTTCGCAGCGCTCAACGGTATATTTGCTCCGCATCCAGTTGCCGGCACTCCCGGACCCATTAGCGATTCGACACGGCCGAAGCCGATTAGCACCGCTGTTATCCCACACGCTTCGACGGCCCGGGAGAGCGCTCTGCCAGAGGACCTGATGCGGCCCGATCCGACGAGCTTAATAGCGGACGCGCTTGCGGCGAAGCAGCTTGAGGATGAGAAACGTGCAGAACGATTGCGGATACCTCAGACGTGGGACAGCATGATTGCATCCGCATTTTCTCCCAGTACTATCTCGAAGCCGAATTCGCGATCATTGATCAATGTCGTTGTGGAAGTTCACGGTCTTGACGCCGCGTGCTCCGGGCTGCGCAATTGGGCCCAGCACAATGGTGTTAGCGCCGAACTCACTGCAGATGGCAACAATCAAAAACAGGTTATTCTGAAAGCGCCACAAAAGGCATGCCGGCAACTCTTCATTGCGCTTAACCGCGCAGGATCAGTAACTGCAATCGAATCGGCGCAAGGCGAGCAAGTTCCGTGGTCGGGCTACCAGCCAGGCACACCTTCGGATCGAAACCGACAATCAAACTTGCCTGGCAGGTCGGACGATGCGCAGCAGAAGGTACCGTCAAAGGGTGGTATGGTCCTACCAACTGCAGCTCCCTCAAAAGTTGAGATCGTGGTCAACCTGCGAACAGCTGGTAATTAGCCCAGACATCCAATCGTAAACTAAAAGGGTCTGCATTCAATCCGAATGCAGACCCTTTTATATTGTCAACCCTTATGTACCGGATTAGCGCATTATCTTTGTAACATCATTAGGCACGCTGTCGAGAGGCGCCTTCTTGCGCTTCTTTATCAGGCCAATCGCTACCAGCCCCTTGCGAACTGGGTCAAAGTAGTCATCGACAACGCGCTCTTTCAGGGGGATGATGGCATTATCTGTAATATGGATCGATTCTGGGCACACTTCTGTACAACACTTGGTAATGTTGCAGAAACCGACGCCAGCCTCGCCTCGAAGCTGCTCTCGACGGTTCAGGTTATCCATCGGATGCATTTCGAGTGACGCGATACGCACCATCTGTCGCGGTCCAAAGAATGCATCTGTGCGCTCATGCTCTCTGAGAACGTGACATACATTCTGGCAAAGGAAGCACTCGATACACTTCCGGAACTCCTGCACCCGATCAACATCGATTTGCTGCATGTTGAACGGCTTACCTGCCACGTCGGCGCGCGGTGTTAATGGCGGGATCTTCGCAGCCATCCGGTAGTTCCACGAGACATCCGTAACCAGGTCCTTGATCAAAGGAAACGTGCGAATAGGAGTGACAGTGATCGTTGAGCCAGCGCACTCATGAACCTGTGTCTTACACATTAGCGCTGGTTTGCCATCGATTTCGGCGCTGCAGGATCCACACTTGGCAGCCTTGCAATTCCACCGGCATGCAACCGAGCTATCCTGCTCCGCCTGTATCTGATGCACCGCATCTAGAACTACCATGTTCGGAAAGGTCTTAACCTGGTAGTCGACCATCTTGCCACCTGTTGCATCGCCTCTAAATAAGCGCAGGGTGATCGTCTCCATTACTTGTATTCCTCCACAATGGCTTTAAGCTCGGCCGGCATATCGGGCAGCGGTCGTTCGGTGATCTTTACCTTATCGCCATCCTGAGTCGCTATCAAATTCTTCTTTCCCCAAACAGGGTCCAGCGCCGGATAATCCAGCCGCCACTGTGCGCCACGGCTTTCCTTTCGCTCAAGAGCGCACCTTACGATAATCTCCGAAGTTCGGAGCATAAATCGAACGTCTCTAGCTGCATGCCATCCGGGATTAAAAGCGGTATCGCCATTAACCTTAATCTTGGCAGCCCTTGTTTGCAGCTCAAGGATCTTGGCTAACACACTGTTGAGACCCTGTTCATTTCGCGCAATCATGCAATCCCTCTGCATGTTCTCCTGAAGCTCCTGGTGAATTTTGTACGGGCTCTCACCCTCCTGAAGCTCAAGTGGATGCATCAGCACTGAGATTTCCGCCTGGATCTGTGCAGGGTCAATTGCACCCAGTTTTGCCGTCCTGGCAAACTCCGCTGCGCCTTCGCCAGCGCGCTTACCAAATACCAGAATATCCGAAAGCGAATTTCCGCCTAGGCGATTGGCTCCGTGCAGTCCAGCAGCAACCTCGCCGGCTGCGAAAAGTCCTGGCACTGAAGTTGCGCAGCCTTCAGGCTCTGCCCACACGCCACCCATGGTGTAGTGAACCGTCGGATAGACCTCCATCGCCTCTTTCGTAATATCGACGGCGCCAAGCGCATGAAACTGCTCATACATACTCGGCAGCTTCCGCTTAATATATTCTGCGCCTCGATGCGTAACGTCAAGGTAAACGGCCTTATGCTCCGTGCCACGGCCCGCCTCAACCTCTTTATAAATCGCGCGTGCAACAACGTCTCTTGGGAGAAGTTCCGGTGGCCGACGGTTGTTTTTCTTGTCCTCCAGCCATCGCTCTCCCTCCTCGGCGGTCTCGGCAAACTGTCCCTTATACAATGGCGGCGTATAGTCCGGATTGAACATAAATCGCTCACCCTTGTTGTTCTTGAGGATTCCGCCTTCGCCGCGAACGCCTTCGGTAACAAGGATCCCGCGCATTCCTGGCGGCCACGCCATGCCGGTCGGATGAAACTGAATCATCTCCATGTCCAGCAGTTCGGCGCCCGCTTCATAAGCCATCTGCAGTCCGTCGCCCGTACCCTCCCACGAGTTTGAGGTGAACTGATACATTCGGCCCCACCCGCCGGTCGCAAGGACGATGCTCTTAGCGCGAAACACGACAAACTTGCCAGTATCACGGCGATACCCAAAGGCGCCAACAACACGATCGCCGTCTTTCAACAACCGTGTTAGCGTGATCTCCATGTGTACCGACATGCCAACGCCAACAGCCTTATCCTGAACGGTGCGAATCAGCTCAAGACCTGTTCTGTCGCCAACATGGTTCAATCGTCGGTACTTATGACCGCCAAATGGCCGTTCAGCGATCAAGCCTTCTGGAGTCCTATCGAACACCGCGCCATACTGCTCCAACTCAAGCACGCGCTCGGGCGCCTCTTTGGCGAAAATTTCGACGGTTCTCGGATTATTGAGAAATGCTCCACCCTTGAACGTATCCGTAAGGTGAACCTTCCAGCTATCCGGCTCATTCATTCCATCGGGAGATTTCATATTTCCGAGCGCTGCAGCTACGCCGCCTTCGGCCATGACTGTGTGTGCTTTGCCCAGTAAGGACTTGCATACTACGCCTACACTGCATCCGGCTTCTCGCGCAGCAATTACTGCACGAAGTCCGGCGCCACCGGCACCAATAACCAGAACATCGTATTCAAAAGTCTCATAGGAATCCATAACAGCCCCTCGCCGGCACTCTAATCGCAAAGCTCCAACTCATTGCTCTAAAATGTGGCGCTATGAAGTTTCCGGCGTCAGGAAAAAGCCGCTGCGCCGCTACGCCAAATATGTTACCCGCTTTGTGCTGTGATCAGGATTAATTACGAGTAATTGCATATTGTGATGTGAACTGAGGCTTCCTTGCTCCCACTCACTCAAACTCCGATATGCTGTTACTGTGCCCGAGTAGCACTTTGCTAACAAGGTATACTTACGCAGTTCCAAGGCGCATTTAGTCCGAGCGAAGCGGTGTGCCGTTTTAGCTTTGATATCGCTCTGGTTCGGCAAGCAATTTCCTGTACTGACTGCCGAAATTGGAACCAGGAGGGTCTGTTTGATACTGCCTATTATCGTAGAGGCATGGCCGCTTGCCTTGCGACCATATATGCGTTTTTTGAAACTAGGATTTGGCGTGAGCGTTGTTCTGGTGATGACTGTCCGCTCCGCTTCAATTGCGGAAGCGCAGGATTGTGCAACGATTCTAACGAAGGTCAAGGCGAACTACGGCACCGCGAGGACATACTCTGCGAGTATCATCACGCATCAAAAATCCAAAACTAAAGAAGGTCAGCCGTTCGCCATCACGAGCAGTGAGTCTATTAAGTACAAGGCTCCGAACCTCATCAATGTCGTTATCACTCTTAAAGGTACAGGCGCCGGTTCTGACAAATTCTCCGAGAATGATAAAACATTTGTATCGGACGGCAAGGTAATAACGGCTTACGTTCCATCTAAAAAGTTGTACGGCAAGCGCAAGAGCCCGTCAAATATTACGGTTCCAGACCTGCTTGAGTTCATTAAGAACCTGCCGAATGCAAATGGCGAACAAATTATCTCGCGGCTAGCGGATAGAACATTTAGCGGCAGATCGGCGTACGTTGTTGAAATTCGGCTTAAAATGCCATCCACTTATACTCCAGCTCAACAATTGCAGTGGAAGGCAGCGGCAGCGAATGCGGGCCCGGTCCGAGTTACCATAGACAAACGGAATTTTCAACTTTTGCAGATCACGGAGATATCCAATGGTGTCGCTGTGGATATCAACCTGAACGATCAGGTCTTCAACAGTAACATTCCTGTGGCGGCATTTAGTTTCGTGCCTCCACCGGGCTCTAAGGAGATGCAGCCATCAAATGCGCAGCGCTCCACGGCTGCTCCTGGCTCGCCACTAAAGAAGTAATTGACACCAGACACAACACGTATCTATCTAGTACGGCACGGTGTAACCGCATGGAATCGCGAATTTCGCATGCAGGGTCACACGGATGTCGCGCTGGATTCCGAAGGACACCAACAGGCCGATAGAATTGCCGCGCGCCTCTGTTGCTGCGACCGGAAGCCCACGGCAGTCTACTGCAGCGACCTTAAACGTGCACGCGCTACGGCCGAGGCAGTTGCAAATCGATTGGGTCTGGAAGTTATTATCCGTCATCAGCTTCGAGAAACAATGCTGGGAGACTGGGAAGGACTCACGCAGGCCGAGATCGTCGCCCGAGGAGATTCAGAACTTCTGCGACTCTACCGCGAAGATTCCTATCGGAATCGCCCGCCAAATGCGGAGACGATGGACTCGGTGTGGCAAAGGCTGACGGCAGCAGGCGCCGAAATTCGTTCGCAGCACAGAGGTGAGGCCATTGCCATTGTCGGCCATGGTGGCAGCCTTAGAGCGCTGATTTGTGAGGCACTCGACGCTCCGATCACATCCATGAAGCACATCTGGCTGTCGAACGCGAGTTTGAGCGTAGTCGAAGAGACCTATCCAGCCGAAGATCGCAAATTCCTGCGTGTATCGCTCATCAACGATACGTCGCACCTTTCTGCAACCTTGTCCTGACCGGTGGGCAGAGACACAGGACTATCTGGAGGCGTTGTTTGTTGCCCTCGTCACTGAATCCGCTGCTCTATCTTCGCCGGAATCCTGGCCGAACGCTGCCGATGATGATCGTTATCATGCTTGCCGCGGCATCGGTTGCAAGCGTAGTCACGATCGTTCATTCTATCGACCTCACTGTGTACACTCTCTACGGTTCGAACCGATACATGACCGGCATCACCCCACGTAACGCCATTACCATCGATGAAGAGGTCGTTTCAAAGGTGCGAAATCTGCCGGAGGTTGGCTTCCTCTGCCCCTCGCACTCGTACCAAACCATGGTTAAGACGATCTTTGGGAAGATGCCTTTCCCGATTTTCGGCCTTGATGCGCGCGGGAGAAAGCTGATGATGGAGCGCTCGGGAGTGTCTCTCGCGCAGGGCAGGCTAATTGAAGATGGCAAACCTGAGGCGCTAATCTCTGAGGATGTAGCTCGTAACCTCGGTGTTCGAATTGGCGACGTCATCTCACAGCCCGAGTCGACCGATAGCTTCGCTCCCGAGCCAGTCCGCCTCGTTGGGACCCTTCGCGGTAAAGTGTGGCTTGGGTTAACCTCTCGTGCGCTTGTGGATCGCCTCTCGCCATACACCTTTCACGGTTACATCGCCTTTGCGCCAACAACGGCTGGACAGCGCCGCCTTGACAAAGCGATTGAGCATATTCTGGATAAAAAGCGGGCACGCGAATGGCAGTTTTCGGGGCTGGTAAAAGAGACGCGCAGCTCCTTGTCTAACCTCTACCTCATCATGAACATCGTGATAGGCATCATTGTGTTCGCGATTTCTTTCGTATGCGGCCTGCTGTCCAATATCTACTTTACTCAACGCTTGCCAGAGATCGCAACGCTGTCTGCTATTGGCTATTCCCGCGCAAAACTGCTGTGGAGAGCGGTCGCAGAAACGGGCATCCTGTGTGCGGTTGGCTGGCTAATGGGCGCATGCCTTACAGTTGGCCTTTTGCAGGTCGTTCGTTTGATCGCGTTAGCGCCCAAGGGACTGCTGCTCAACCCAGTCGATCCAGATTCGTTTCTCTTGACCTTGCCACTTCCTATCACGATAACCGCCTTTGCGTTCTTCACAATCTGGTGGCGTCTCAACACGCTCGACCCCGTGAGCATCATCGAACGCAGAGCTTGATAGCATAAAGGATTCTGTATCGTGTGCGTAGCAATTACGCCACAATAAAGTGCGCCGAGCGCATGGCTGGGAGGACTGACATGGGTAAACCTGATCTGGGCATAATGTCTCGCAGAGAAGTAATTGGTGTAGGTGCGGCCGCAGCGGCAGCGCTTGCAGCGATTAAACCAGTTCATGCAGAGATCACGGAGCGCAAGAAGAGGGTCGGCCCAAACGACAAGATCGTGTTAGGACTCATTGGATGCGGCGGAATGGGCGCAGTAGACATGCGCAACCTTATGCGCAAGCCCGATGTTGAAGTCGCCGCTCTGTGTGATGTGGATGACAACCGGATCCCGAACGATGCGCGAGACGTGGAAGAGAAGTACAACCGAAAGCCGACCATCTACAAAGACTTCCGAAAGATGCTCGAACGCAAGGATATCAATGCAGTTATCATTGGCACTCCCGATCACTGGCACGCGCTTCCGCTGATCATGGCGTGTGAGGCAGGCATGGACGCGTATTGCGAAAAGCCGATCTCACACGACATTACAGAGGCAAAGGCGATGGATGCCGCCGTAAAGCACTTTAAACGGATTGTTCAGGTTGGCACCTGGCAGCGCAGCACTCAGGAGTTTACCGATGCCATATCCTACATTCGGTCGGGCAAGCTGGGCAAGATAATCCTGGCACGTGCTTGGAAAACCGATCCCTTCCAGGTAGGAAAATCGCAGTTTGTTGATCCGCCCAAGAACCTCGACTACGACATGTGGAATGGCCCCGCCGCACTCCTCCCCTACTCTGCGAACCATGTTCACAGCAACTGGCGCTGGTTCTTGAACTATGGTTCCGGCATGACTGGCGATTGGGGCGTGCACATGATGGATATCTGTTTACTGGGAATGAGCAAGGATACAGATCTGGTGATGCCGACCGAGGTGACCAGCTATGGCGGCAAGCTTGCCTACCCCACCGATGACCGTACTGCGCCAGATACAGTCCAATCCATAATGAAGTTCAAAGATCCCGATTTTCTGATGCACTGGGAAACGGGGCGTGACTATCCAGGCAAGCCAGACCACGGAAGCGAATTCGTAAGCGCCGAAGGTAAGACTCTGCGCGTGTGGCGTGGAGGGATGAAGATCCTCGACCCAGGCGGCGAAGAGATCGAGAAGTATCGCGGCGAAGGCACGTCCGACCACTGGCAAAACTGGATCGACTGCGTCAAAACGCGTGAACAGCCGCGGTCCAACCTGGCCTCCATGGCACAGACAACGATCGTGTGTCACCTCATCAATAGTTCTGTTCTGGCGGGCGAAACAGTTCGCTTCGATAAAGAAAAAATGGATATTGTTGGCAGAGCGGGCAAGAATACGCAATCCTACCATCGCGAATACCGTAAACCCTGGAAGCTGCCGATTTACAAGGTGTGAGAGGGTTAGTAAGTTAGTGGGTAATGGGAAGTCCGTCAGAATGCATAGGCACTCTGACGGATTTCTGTCTCAAAAGAGCAACTGAAGTCAAATGACGAAACGAACACGCAACTCGTCATTTCGAACGAGTGATGACGCCTTGTAAGCCAAAAAAGCGATCGCGGTGCATGCTCCGTCCAAAGACCTATGCCCTGAGACCTAACACCTATTTGCTACTTCCTATTCAACGCCCACTCAACTCCGGAAGCGAACAGATCCTGCCATGCTTCTGTCTCCATTGTGGATGGATTATGCCCCAGTGAAATATAAACCAACCGCCCGGCGCCCGGCTGTTTCGTCCATACAAGTGGAACATGGCTCTCATCCGCAAAGGAGTTCGTCTCAGCAAGCAGGTGCACTTTGCCGGGATCATAATCCGCGAACAGGTAGAGCTCATCCTTAACGGTGAACGACTGCAGACCCTTTGTTATCGGGTGATCTCCATCAATTACCTCAAGGGCAATATCCAGTTGTGAGGGATGCGTGCGGAACTTGCCGCCGATATGGGCAACCCACTTGGGATTGTCCGTGAAGGAATCGGTTGCACAGTGGATCCCGACTAGCCCGCCGCCAGCCTCATTCCAGGCAATGAGAGAATCGATCTCAGCGCCGCGGGTCTCCTGTCCGGTAGTAAACAGAACAACGATATCGTACTGTTTCAGCGCCTCTGCGCTGAGCAGACTATAGTCGCCTGCCCACATTTCGCCTCCATCCGGATGGTAGATGCCGGATACATCGACGATCAGTCCCAATCTCTCCAGCACGGAGCGGACAAACGGTTCGGCAGGCTCCAGGCGGTGATAGCTCGCAGGGCATCCGCCCACAAAAAGCGCTCGGCTCATTTTTCAAACTCCCTTCGGCTACGCGAACTGCGCGCAATCAATCAACTTAGATTCGTTGGCGCTTGCGAGCCCGGCAAGTGTAAATCTCAGAACAGGCCAGACGGTATCCGGCGGCGATGCAATCTCCACCCCACCCCGCAGCGCCTTCACAAAAGCAGTATCCGGCGTGTCGTTTATAGCGTCGTCCGGATGCACCAGCTCTTCTGGGAAGGGCTCTTCGGCATGGTTGCCATCGGTCCAGAAAAGCTTCGTGTCGTGAAGAATAAAGTCCGCGCCTTCCGTCTGAATTCGTATCTCTTCGCTCCAATGTCTCGCATGACCGGCGAACATGAACGTAAACGGAATCCCATCCGGCGCGAAATCGGGATTTGGCTTCCCCGGCGTGCTCAGGCGCGATTCTCCCCAGATCACCATCGGATTCGGCGTTCCACGGTTCTGCATCGTGGCGCGAACCCAGTCTGGCTTAAGTCCCGTTAGCCAGAATAATAGGTCGATCTGATGTCCGTTTGCATCTGCAAAAAATCCACCCGGGCAGCGCTCGGGATCGTGCCTCCAGGTATTCACGTTCGGCGTGATCCAGTCCTCGCAAGTAAACACAGAGATTGAAGTGACCTTGCCCCACTTCCCAGACTGGATGCACCTGCGTAAAATCCTGTTGTCTCGTCGGTAGCGTGATTGGTAGCCGATCATCACCTTCTTGCCAGAGGCAGCGGTCGCATCGATAACGCGCTGTACCTGTGCCGGCTCCATTGATAATGGCTTTTCGCACAGAATATCTACACCGCGCTCCAGACCTGCGACAATCTGCTCGACGTGCCATGGGTTAGGCGAACTGATACAGATCGCATCGATATCTTCGCTGGACAAGAGCACTCTATAATCGTTAAAAGACACGATGGCTGGGCTGTCTGCAGGATTTGCCGACGCCGCGATGGTTCGCTCCATTGCACCTGCATCAGGATCGGAGACGGCCGTCACCATTACGCCAGGGATCGCAGTTAGCCGCTCTGCATGTACAATTCCCAGCTGTCCGCAGCCGATCAGGCCAAACCGAATCGGCTTTTCCGCCGCAGCGGTAACACCGGATGTCGTACTCATTACTGAACAGATCTCCATTTCTTAACGCATATGCGCATCAATTATTCGCCAACCAATCTAGGTGGGCGCCCATGTCCGCATTCTCACTGCGGCATGGTCCATCACGTTGTTTGCACAACCGATATCGACTCCCGGAAAATGGTCCAGGTTGTCCTTGGAATAGCGCTCCGCACCATCCACAAAGGTCATCACCACGTCTGATGCGCTAGCCGAATAGACCAGAGCGCTAACCGGGTCGTATGCGGGAGCGAGACGGCGGTCTTTGAGGCTCACAACGCATAGATCAGCGCGCTTGCCCACCTCAAGGGAACCTACCAATGAATCCAAGCCCAGGGCGCGCGCGCCGCCGATTGTCGCCATCTCGAGCGCGTCTTGAGCGGTCATCGCTGCAATCTTCCTCCGTGCGGCCCTCTGCAAGAGCACGGCAAAGCGCATCTCTTCAAACAAGTCGATGGTATTGTTGCTGGCTACGCTGTCTGAACCGATGCCAACCGGCGTACCTGGCTGTTCAGCATTCGCAGACTTAAAGCCCAACATGGATATATCTGCCACGCCATTACCAAGCTTCGCGTTGGATTTTGGGCAGTGCGCCCAGGCAGCGCCTGATCGATTTACGACGTCCCGCTCTTCCGCGCCAAGCTGTACCCCATGCACCAGCAGTGTGTTTTTACCTAAGATTCCCAGACTGCCTAGATACGATGCCGTTCCGCTTCCGGGCACATCCCACTGAATTCCACGCCGATCGTACATCTCCGCAATCGGGCCGGTTCCAGATCGGATAAGCGCTCCTTCCGCCTGCGATTCTGAAGCGTGAATACATAGCTTCAATCCTTCGGTGCGCGCATAACTTGCTAGCGACCGCATCAACGCCGGACGGACCGTGTATGGCGAGTGGGGAGACACTCCTATTTCAACCAGAGAACCAGCTGTGATCCCCTTCAGGTTATTGACTTTGGCGGCTAACTCCTCCAGAATCGCATCCACGGAACGCAATTCGTCTATCCCAAAAACTTCCTGGTAGACGATCGCTCGCAATCCCAGTTTCACCGCCGCGCCTGGAACTGCGCCGCTGTCGCAGCAGTCTCCAATTGTAGTCACGCCCGCTGCTAGCGCCTCAGCGCCGCCAACCAACGCGGAAGCTTCCCATTCCTCTTGCGTGATGGCAGCTTTCCGAGCCGTCAACTCGCGTATCCAGGGGAAGAACTCAACATCCTCGATCAGCCCTCGCATCACGGTGTAATCGAGATGCGTGTGAACGTTAACAAGCCCAGGCAATATTACGGCATTGCCAAAATCCAGTGCATCATCCGCTTTACTGTGTGACTGCCGAACCTCGAGAATGACGCCATTCTCAATTACAATCTCGCCTGATTGAATCGGGGCTGAGGCGATCGGCACGATCCAATTAGCACGAATGCGAAGCAATTTGCTTTTCTTACTTATCATGCCTCTGAGTCTACCTTGTGGTTACACAGCACTGCATATCAATTGGACACGCGGCGGCAATCGATCCAATTCTCGTCATGAACGGTATCCGTTCTGAAACGCAACACCAAAAACCTGATACATGCTTCTGCGCGGCAGGATTTCCTCAGGGTTCCGTCGAACTACACGCGGTCACAGTTTGCCCGGTGTTGTGCGGGCGAAGTTTTAAAGGAGCGCTTGCATGGCCACGGATCTCTCTCCCCTTCCTCTTCTAATCGATGGCAAATCCATTCCAGCATCAGACGGTTCCAGCAGACCGATCATCAACCCAGCAAACGGGGCAACGATCGCCAATGTCTCAGACGCGACAGCTTCAGATGTCGACGCCGCTGTAACAGCAGCCCATTCTGCGTTTGTGAATGGCTGGGGTAAGACAAAAGTTGGTGATCGAGCGACGCTCCTTCGTGCACTGGCTGCAAAGATCCGCGAAAACCAGGAAGAGCTCGCGCTACTCGAAACTCAGAGTACTGGTAAGCCGATTGGCTCCTCACGAGGCGAGGTCGGCTACGCCGCAAAGGTTTACGAGTACTATGCTGGCATTGCCTCCAGCGCTGGCGGCGAGACAGTACCCCTATCGGCCAATGGCATCGGCCTCACCTTCCGCGAGCCAATCGGAGTGTGCGGGCTCATTGTTCCGTGGAACTTCCCGATCGTCATCATGGCCTGGAAATTGGCGCCGTGTCTTGCGATGGGCAATACTGCCATAGTAAAGCCCGCAGAATTGACCCCGCTCACCGCATTACGAGTTGGTGAACTCGCGCTGGAAGTGGGCTTCCCGGCAGGTGTGCTAAACGTGTTGCCGGGCGCGGGTCCCGTTGCTGGCAAAGCGCTAAGCACTCATCCACGGGTGCGCAAGATCTCCTTTACAGGTTCCACCGCTACGGGTTCGGCGATCATGTCTGCCTGCGCGGGAGACATCAAACGTGTTTCGCTGGAGCTTGGAGGCAAGTCTCCGTCTGTCGTTTTTGCAGATGCAGATATTGAAAAGGCCGCTGCGTCGGTCATGAGCATCTACGACAACACGGGCCAGGATTGCTGCGGTCGCAGCAGGTACCTGGTCGAGCGCTCCATCTACTCTGAGTTTATCGACCGGTTCGTTGCAAACAGCAAAGCGGTAAGAATTGGAGATCCAATGGCTTCTGATACCGAAATCGGTCCGCTAGCATCCTCCGTTCAGTGGAACCGCGTGGATGGCTACGTGAAGCAGGGCGTCGCAGAGGGAGCAAAGCTCTGCACGGGTGGAAAGAAACCGTCGAACGAATCGTTTGCAGCGGGCTGTTATTACGAGCCGACTGTCTTTGCCGATGTCACTCCTGGAATGGCGATTGCACAGAAAGAGATCTTTGGCCCGGTTGTCGCCGTGATCCCTTTTGATAGCGAGACCGAAGCAGTCGAAATCGCGAATGGAACGCCCTATGGTCTTAGCGCATCGGTGTGGACTCGAGACGGTGGGCGAGCGCTGCGAATGGTACGTGCGATTGAATCCGGCGTCATCTCCGTAAACTCCAGCAGCAGCGTCCATCTCGAGATGCCTTTCGGTGGATTTAAGCAGAGCGGCATCGGGCGCGAGCTTGGGCCGACCGCGCTCGATCTGTTCAGCGAAGTTAAGAGCGTCTTCTTCTCAGCGGAGTAGTCTGAAATGTCCAGAAAACTACAAGGTAAACTCAGCCTCTCCGAACTCGCTGCGGAAGTCGACAACGGCGCGATCGAGACCGTTCTGGTAGTCTTTCCAGATATGTATGGTCGTCTGCTAGGCAAGCGTCTGGCAGCTACGTTCTTCCTCGATCATGCGGCGGAAGGTGGCACGCATGTGTGTGACTACCTGCTCGCCTGCGACATTGAGATGGATCCCGTTCCGGGCTATACATTCACAAGCTGGGAAAAAGGCTATGGCGACATGCACGCCGTAGCAGACGTCTCAACGCTCCGAAGGGCGGCCTGGCTGCCTGGGACAGCAATCGTAATTTGCGATCTCTTCATGCCGGATCACTCCGCCGCTGCGCCTGCACCGCGCCGAATTTTACAGCGGCAGCTTGAGCGTGCAACGTCTCTCGGATTCAACATCAATATAGGTACAGAACTTGAATTCTATATCTTTGACGAGAGCTATGCCTCTGCCAGGGACAAAGGATATCGTGACCTCAAGACAACTGCCTCCTATATTGAGGATTATCACATCTTGCAGGGCACCCGCGAAGAGCCGGTGCTGAGCGCAATTCGGCGCGAATTGGCGAAGAGCGCGGTCTCTGTCGAAGGCACGAAGGGCGAATGGGGCCCCGGCCAGCAGGAGTTGAACCTTATCTACTCTTCGGCCCTGGACCAGGCAGATCAGGTAGTGATATGCAGGCATGCTTCGAAGGAGATCGCCGATGCCCAGGGTAAAGCGATCACCTACATGGCAAAATGGGATTCCACACTCGCTGGTTCCGGAATGCATATGCATGTCAGTCTCTGGGATCTGGATGGCGAAAGCGCCTTTAATGGCCCTATTAAACTGGGAAGCGCCTCCGTCAGCGACACGTTCCGACATTTTCTTGCCGGAGCGCTGGCTTACGCGCTGGACAGCACGGCGTTTTATGCACCCAACGTATCCTCGTATAAAAGGTTTCAGGCCTCGTCCTTCGCTCCTACCGGCATCGCCTGGAGCGATGACAACCGGACGGCAGGGTTCAGGGTTGTAGGAACTGGAAAGTCCCTGCGGATAGAGTGCCGCATCCCTGGCGCAGATGCGAACCCCTATCTTGCCTACGCTGCATTTATTGCCGCCGGCCTGGAGGGCATCGAAAAACAGCTGGAGCCCCCGCCTCCATTTGCCGGTGATATTTACCAGGCAGCGAGCATGCCCCGGCTTCAAACGAGCCTGAGAGATGCAGTGGCAAGTTTCGATCAGAGCGAATTTGCAAGAAGTTCGTTTGGTAGCGACGTGGTGGATCACTACATCCACTTCTTCAAAACGGAACAGAGAAAGTTTGACGAGATCGTTACCGATTGGGAAAAGGCCCGCTTCTTCGAACGAATATAACACCCGCTGCGGCGACGGATGAGACTGTCCCGTTTCGCTTCCGACGTCGACAAGCAGAGAAAGAGCAGATCCATGCGATTAAAAGATAAGGTAGCGCTAATTACAGGCGCAGGTTCCGGTATTGGGCGTGAGAGTGCCCTTAGATTTGCAGAGGAGGGCGCAAAGATTGTCGTTGCCGATGTGAATGATGCGGGCGGCGCTAAGACAGTCGCGCTCGTAATAGCAGCAGGCGGAGAAGCGATCTATGTGCATGCAGATGTTTCCAAAGGTGCAGAAGCCGAGGCGATGATCGCGGCGGCCGAGTCAACCTTCGGCAAACTGGATATCCTATTCAACAATGCAGGCATCTCCCATGCAGATGACGACGACGCCGTTCATACCGAAGAATCGGTATGGGACCTCACGATGGCGATCAACGTGCGCGGCGTTTTTCTGGGCTGCAAGTATGGAATCCCTGCTCTCCAGCGGGCAGGTGGCGGCTCGATAATCAACACAGCTTCCTTCGTCGCCGTTCTCGGAGCGGCGACGCCTCAGCTGGCCTACACCAGCAGCAAAGGTGCAGTCCTCGCAATGACCCGCGAACTCGCGGCAATCCATGCGCGACAGAACATCCGCGTTAACGCCCTATGTCCCGGACCACTGCACACCGAACTGCTGATGAAGTACCTGAATACAGAAGAGCGACGACAGCGACGCCTCGTACACATACCAATGGGCCGCTTCGGCGAAGCCAAAGAAATCGCAAACGCAGCGCTCTTCCTGGCATCCGAAGAATCGTCCTTCGTCACCGGCTCTACCTTCCTGGTGGATGGCGGAATCACTGCGGCGTATACGACGCCGGAGTAGGTGTCAGGTATCGGGTGATTGGTGTTAGGACCGAAACCGTGCCTTCCGTATCGTGGTGAGGCGAGATACATCACACCGCCGACATTCGGAGGCACTGCATCGATGCTCACCTCGTAGCGCTCGTTCGGTTACCCGTAAACAGCGTCGCGTTGGACCGCCCCCCATCCTCCGTAAGTGCCGACAGAGACGCATTCACCACCAGAGGAGTTACTGTACATGCTAGCAAAATATGGAATTCTACTTGGCGGTGGGCTTGTACTGCTTGCAACAGTAGTGGCTTTCGCGATCATTGGTCGCGCTGCGCGGAGCGTGTCGGAGTTCCGGCACGATCAACATGAAGCATTTAGTGCTGATAAACCGTAGACGGACGGGTCTTGTGATTACGGGTGAGGTCCGAGCGAACAGCACTGTTCACTCTTCCCTTTTCCCTATTTTGCATAGGAGACGGAATGGCCGGAACAGAAAGTGCCCACCACGAAGAATCAGACAGTCAGCTTTTGCATCGCTTCGGCTATGCGCAGCAGCTTCTGCGAGACATGGGCGGCTTCTCGAACTTTGCTATCTCGTTCTCTGTAATTTCTATTCTCACCGGCGCCGTTACGCTCTACGGCACGGGCCTTAATGCAGGCGGGCCAGCAGTCATGGGTATTGGCTGGCCTCTCGTATCAATCTTCGTCTTTATGGTCGCAGCATCGATGGCGGAGCTAGCATCCGCCATACCAACGAGCGGCGCACTCTATCACTGGTCCGCGCTGCTCGGTGGTCCGGGCTGGGGCTGGATTACCGGCTGGCTGAACCTGATTGGACTGGTCGCAACGATCTCGGCAATAGATTATGGCTGCGCAGGATTCTTAAGTCCAATGCTCGGGTTCGGAGATTCGCCTTCAAGTGTGATGAAGGTTTTCACCCTTCTACTCATAAGCCATGCCGTGCTGAACCATGTCGGCATTCGCGCCGTCGCCCGATTGAACGATTTTAGCGCCTGGTACCACATTCTTGGTGCAGGCATTATCATAGGAGCTCTAGCGTTTTTCGCGCATAAGCAGCCTGTCTCGTATCTGTTCACCGAGCATTTCACCACGCTAAAGTTCGGTCAGTCCCCCGTACCTTACTGGTACGCATTTATGAGCGGATTGCTTCTAGCGCAATGGACCTACACGGGCTATGATGCATCGGCCCATACTATCGAAGAGACCAGAAACGCGCGTGTGAAAGCTCCCTGGGGAATCTTCTCATCGGTCGCGATCTCCGGCCTCTTCGGCTATCTGCTCATCTGCTTTGTAACGCTTGCCATCAGAGATCTTCCAGCTGCAGCCGCCGCAGATAATCCGTTCAAATTCATCTTCGAGCACGCGTTCCCGGGCTCCGGCTTCCCCTTGGCAGTAATGTGGATCGTGACCATTGCCCAGTGGTTCTGTGGGCTCGCGTGCGTAACATCAACATCGCGCATGATGTTTGCGCTCTCACGGGACAAGGGAATGCCGTTCGCTGGCACATGGGCTGGCGTAAGCCGCCGCTTCCGAACTCCAGCGGCAGCGGTATGGCTCAGCGCTCTACTGGCGTTTCTGCTTCCGGCGCTGCTGCTGATGTTTCTCGCTGCGCGACATAACGTCTCAGACTTCTCGACGCTTTACGGCGCGATCACTGGTGTAAGTACAATCGGGCTCTACCTATCGTACGGACTCCCAATACTGTTGAAGCTAAGAGCTCACAAGGCCGGAGTGTGGAGTGCAAAGACAAACGGACCCTGGAACCTGGCTCGTTGGAGTGTTATCATTAACACGCTATCCATCATCTGGGTAGCGTTTATAACTGTTCTGTTTGTGCTTCCGCCGAACCATTTAACCGGCCTGGCATTCGTACCGGTCATCGTCGGGCTCTCCATCTATTATGTCATTGGTGTGCGTGGAAATTTCAAAGGACCAATTCGGCAGGCTGCGTCAGAGGCGGAGCTGTTGAAGATGGAAGCTGAACTGACACGATAATCGGGAATGAATCCGCTGCAGTTCTTGCTATTTGCCATTTGGGATTTTTCCCGTTGAATCGTCGAGAAGCGAACTATTAATCACGATTGGATTGAGATCGGCAGATCACTTGCCTGCACGCAACTTGATGACTTCTACGGAAGCCTTAGGTGATCCGTCGAGGTCGTAGATTCCCTCCCAGCCCTCGATTGCGTTCGCTTTGCGGTATTCGGCGCTGTCGTAGAGGGTCCAGAAAAAGCTTGGGCCGAGTTTGATTCCCAGCGCAGTCAGCCTGTCAAATGCCTGATAGTAGTGGGAATAGATCATGCCAGACTCCTGTGCGGTTACAGCCCCAAACGGACCTCCCGTTGGAACCCCGTATTCGGTAAACCAGATAGGCTTGTCACCAACCCCATGCTCGGTGAGGAGTTTGTGCATGGCTTCGGTCTGCAGGATGGCGTTCCATTGATATGGAGCCGTTAACGGATCCTTTGCCTTCGGATCATTTGCAAAAACATAAGGATGGTGTCCCACACCATCGAATTTGTGAGTTAATTCCGGCGCGGCCTCCAGAGCGGCCTTGAGAAAGCGCTCCGGCGAATTTGCATTCAGAGAGCCCTGCTGTAACGGGCACACTCCTCCGGTTACTACCGGGACCTTAGGATCCACTGCCTTAACGGCATCAAAACAAGCCGCGACGAGTTTGGCCCATGCCTTTGGACCAGGACCAGGAAGCCAAAAACCACTGTTCGGCTCATTCCATACCTCGATCGCATCGACGCCACGACGCACCATTTCGGCCGCATAGGTTGCGAATTGTGGATAGAACTCTGGCAAAGGCGGAGTGGCCAGGCCGCTCTCCTTATCGTACGGTCCATGTCCGCCATTGGCCCATGCGGGGCTGCCCTGAGCAACCGCGAGCACTTTCAGTTTTTGCGCTTTCGCTCGCGCAATCCATTGGTCAAACTCGATCCAGTTGTATTTGCCCTCCGTCTGCTCCAACCAGGTCCAGCTGTACATGATTCGGACCCAACCGAGCCCGAGCGCCTTAGCGTCTGCAGCGGTCTTGTCGCTTCGAAGATCGATGAAGACTCCCATAGAAGCGCCCCGAGTTTGAGCCTGAACTTGTGCTGATATACCCAGGCAGAACATGCTCACTAGCTGTAGTATCACCCAATGTTGAGTTGGTCGTCGCATGTTATTCTCCAGACACATTTAGCACTACATGTAATACGTATGCCGCCCGGGTCAGTTACCTGGCAAGACCAAACACCTATTTCCCTTTCACCGGCAAAATGATATGCGTTGCGTGCTTTCGCGAGCGGTAGATGCGCTGCGTTGCGATGTGATAGTCCTCAGCCTTAGCCTCAAAGATATTTGGCACGAAGGTCTGGGGATTGCGGTCGATCAGCGGGAACCAGGAGCTTTGGATCTGCACGGCGATTCGATGACCCTTCAGAAAGACGTGGTCCGCAGTGTGCAGATCGATTTTGTACTCCTCCACATGGTTGGAGGGAATAGCTTCCGGATGTTCAAAGCTCTTACGGAACCGGCCTCGGAACGCCTCATCGGAGATGATCAGTTCATATCCCGCCAGTGTTGGATCGGCAGGATACTCGTCTGGATAGATGTCGATGAGCTTGACTACCCAGTCGCTATCGGTACCGGTGGTGGCCGCAAACAGATCAGCCACAACGTCGCCGGCAATAGTCACATCCTGTGAGAGAGGTTCAGTCTTCCACGCAAGGATGTCCGGCCGCGCTTCAATATCCTTCTGGTTATCAGTCAGCCACGTATACCACGTTGAACCGGGCCCATAGGTCGGCAAGATCGGCCGTTTTCGATAGGGCGCTGGATGTGCGGGATCGGAGACATAGCTGTCAAACCCGTCCACATCGTTCGCAGAAGGAGGCTGGAACGAGGCGTTGCGCTCACTATCAAGATAGAGGTTACGCACCACACTGCTTCTTGGCGGCCACTTCTCTCCTTTCACCCAGGTGTTGCCGCCGGTCTCGTAGGTCCACACATGAGGGAAGTTGGCAATCTCCCCTTTTCCCAAGCCCTTGAGCAAGCTATCGAACCAGGGTTTCAGTATCTTCTCTCGATAGTAGCTGCCCGTCTCACTGCCAAAATCGATTGGCCCAAGCTTCTGGCCCGTGCCACCCTCCCAGCCACCGTGGTTCCATGGTCCAAGAACCAGATAAGCCAGGTGGTGCGGGTCGTGACGCGAAAGTTCGGCGTATATGCGTTGCGGTCCATAGAAATCTTCTTGATCGTACCAGCCACCAACAAGCAGTGTGGGCACTGTGAGTGGTGTCTTCAGATAGGAGCTGATGGCCTGTTTCTGCCAGAAGGCATCGTAATTGGGGTGGGCCAGAAAGTCATTCCAGCTCGGGCGGGTGCCGTGGAGATAGTTCGTGTTGGCATTAACGAGCGGCCCCATGCGCAGATACCAGTTGTAGGCATCCGGCAGATCAATCGGCCATGCCATGTTCATCTCTTTGCCGGATTCCAGAAGCCACACGTACTCGAAACCATAGCTTAGCCTGAAGGCGCCATTGTGATGAAAATCATCTCCGAGGAACATATCCGCCACGGGAGCCTGAGGTGAAGCAGCTTTCAATGCGGGATGCGGATGGATCAGCGCCATCGCAGCAAGCCAGCCATCGTAAGATACGCCTTGAATGCCAACGCGTCCATTATTGCCTGGAACATGCTTTAGCAGCCATTCAATAGTGTCGTAGGTATCGGTGCTCTCGTCGATGCCGTGAATATCTTCCGGTGCATGGGGCGGCCGCAACATAACAAACGTGCCCTCGGATTTGAACTTGCCGCGAATATCCTGCCAGATCCGAATGTAACCGGTTTCGGAGAGTGACCTGGATGTGTCCTTTGGCAGCGGCTTCAGCAACTCCTCAGGCGTTCCATAAGGAGATCGATTGAGCATAAAAGGCAGCTTGTTGTCGGGGTGCACCGGCGCAGCAATAAGCGTGTGAAGCTTTGCTCCATCGCGCATCGGGATCTCTGCTGCAGTAACACTCCATTCCGCCGAAGAGCCATCGGCCTGTTTCGCCGCAGTCTGAGCGGACGCAGGCACAACAGCAAACACTACAAGGAGAAACGTCACCCATCGTGCGATACGAAACATATGTGAGCCCTTTCACATCAGATGCTCGGCTGCGATGAAATCTTGAGTGAATAGTGTAGCGCGTTTCTAGAGCATACGACGAACCGCATAGTGATGAGCATAGCAGATGGCACACAACAACATTATCAGGAAAAGGCAGACAAACTGAAGCAGGGCAAAGTGCTGTACGCCAACGCGATGCTGAATTTCCAGCATGGCAGGAAGGATGAGGCAACATATCCACGACGTGCAAACCAACCACCAAAGGTTAGGCTGAATCCTACACAGTTTGAATGACCTAATCGCACCAACAGCGTTCAGCGACATATCGTCTCTCCCCGCTCTGAGCTTTGTTGCATTTAGAGACTCGCGCAACAGCCTCTCCTCAAGCTAATTACGCCTGGGCCTCGTGCGATGCATCACGGGCAACTCGGCGATGCTTGCCTCAGTTGTATACCTGATTAAGCGTGATCTACAGTGGCGCGGCAAACGGTCTCAATGTGACGGGCCGGCACGAAGACGTCCCAGAAATCCTGATCTGAAAAGCCCACCCTTAGTCCTACCTAATTGCCGTGCCCCTTAGAAATTGTTCATCCCAGCTGCACCATATGATCCACAATATTGTTATTGGCAGCGCACAGCGCATACGGAGGTTAGTTGATGAGATTAACCCACAATCGGATTTTGCTGAGTGCCTTATTGGCCACCAATTTGGGCGTTTGTACTGAGCATCTTGCGTCTGCCGCCAGGGGTGTCGTCAACTCTGCGTTGCAGTTAAGACTAGGGAACATGGAGGCGACTCTCGCAGGACGAGGGACCGATACACACGCCGGTTGCGCTGTATAATTTCTTTCAAAGATTTAGTCGGCTCAATTCACAGGAGTTCCATTGATGTCGTTCTCGATTCGTTCCTTTAATCCAAGAGATCTCGTCCGCCTGCTGGAGATAACTACTGCCACGTTCGAAGAAGTATCGATCGATCGAAACATGGAGATTACCCTCGGAAGCTTTGGCGAAGGAGGCTGGTCTACTCGGAAGATTGCCGCAGTAACAGAAGATTGCAGGATACAGCCAGATGGGGTCTTCGTTGCCATCGATAGTACATCCGGCGAAGTAATCGGATACATCACCACGCGACTGAACGATGTCTCGCGAATTGGCTGGATTCCTAACCTTGCCGTCGATCCTGACCATCAAGCAAGCGGAGTTGGAACTGAACTCCTCTATCATGCAATTGCATTCCTGAAGGATCAGGGCATGGAGATCGCAAAAATCGAAACACTCGAACAGAATTCCATCGGGCAGAAGCTCTACCCCAGATTTGGTTTTCAGCCTGTTGCGAAACAGATTCACTATGCGATGCGGCTAACCAAGCAAGAAGAGCCGCGCTGAATACGTTAAAATATTGTAAGGAACCGAGTAACTTCTTCTACGTCGAGTTGTCGAATAATGCAACTGAAACGCAGGCATTCGCACCCAGATTCTGACTCTCATTTCTACACACTTGGGCTGTGCATGTCGTATACAATGGATATAACTATGATCAGGTTCAAATCCAGCCTCCCGGCTACAATTTGCGCAGCAGCGGCGGCCGTCGGTGTAATGGCGCAAACGCCAACAAAACCTGCGGCGCCTGCGAAGGTGACTGTCGGTTCTTCGTCTACAGCCGTGAAGGTAGCGCAGGCAGCAGCGCCAAAGAAGATCGAGTTCCTGCGCGATGTCTCGCCGATACTCGATCGTGGCGGCTGCTCTGCCGCTGCGTGTCACGGTAAATTTGGCGGACGCGGAGGTTTTCAGCTTTCGCTGATGACGATGAGCCCAGAAGATGATTTTGATCCCATCGTAACCGCCTCCCGAGGTCGCAGGGTCGATTTTTCCAATCCAGCGAACAGCCTCATCCTGCTCAAAGCGACCATGAAGGTGCCGCATGCTGGCGGCGAGCGGTTTACAGAAGGCTCTCCCTACTACAACACGATTTTGAACTGGATTAAGCAAGGCGCCAAGTTTGATGACAAGGACCCGCGCGTTGTTGCCCTGAAGGTCCTGCCAGACAAAACGGTATTCAAAAAGGTTGGAGATAAGCAGCAGGTTAAGGTGGTAGCCACCTATACCGATGGCGGCGCCAGAGATGTAACCGCGCAATCCGTATTTATGGCCTCCAACAGCGCGGTAATTGGTGTCGATGCCAAAGGTGTTGTTTCTCCAGCGCGCTGGGGTGGCGGCGCAGTGATGGCGCGCTACCTCGGTGTTATCACTCCGTCGTTCTTTACGCTCCCTCAGGCGCGCAAAGGCCCCTACCCGACGATCCCGACGACTTCAAATATTATCGACAAACTGGCTGCAGACAATCTAAAGCGGCTCAATATCATTCCATCACCGCTATGCAACGATAACGAATTTATCCGCCGCGTCACGATGGATACCATTGGCAGGCTGCCAACACCCGTAGAGAGCCAGTCCTTTATTTCTAACTCTGATCCGCAGAAACGCGCAAAAACGATCGACACCCTGCTGGCGAACCCCGAATTTGTCGATTTCCGCGCACTGCGCCTCGCAGACCTTCTGCGTGTTAACCCGCAAAAGCTCGGCACCATTCTCGGCGATCGAGCTGCTACGCTGTATTACGAGTGGATCTGGAACAGTGTCGATCAAAACAAGCCCTGGGATCAGTTCGCCAAAGAGATCCTGACGGCCCGAGGCAGCACCTATCAGGTTGGCCCCGCGAACTTCTTCCGAATCGAGCGCGAAGCCAACGATCGAATGGAGAACATTGGTCAGGCTTTCCTCGGCGTTCGAATGACCTGTGCTCGCTGCCACAAGCATCCGTTCGATCGATGGTCCACCGATCATTACTGGAATTTCGCCTCCTTCCTCGGTAAGGTCGGTGTTGGCGGCGGTCCTCTGTATGATGAGAACGTGGTTTACTACTCTCCCGGCGCCCAGGTCGTCAACCAGTCCGTTAATGGCAGGAACAAGGGCAAGGTCGCTCCAGCAACCTTCCTAGGCGAGGTTACTCCCGCAAAATCCTCACCGGACATGCTCGTTTCACTTGCAGACTGGATGACTTCGCCAAAGAATCCGTTCTTCGCGAGAGCAGCAGTTAATCGACTCTGGTCCTACTACTTTGGCAAAGGCATCATCGACCCCGTGGACGATATGCGAGCTACCACACCTGAAAGTGTCCCTGGCCTGCTCGATGCGCTATCGACAGAGCTTATCGACACCAAATACGACATGAAGCATTTGATACGCCTGATCCTGAACTCACGCGCCTATCAGGAATCGGCCAAGGCGAACGACTCAAATGTCGCGGACGATCGGTACTTCTCTCGCTTCTTGCCCAGACCGATGCCTGCCCAGGCGCTGCTGGACATGATCAACGAAGCAACCGGTTCCAAGGAACAGTTTACTTCCTGGCCGGATCGAGCGCGAGCTATCCAGACGACAGTGCCCGTAGGCAACTACTTCCTAGATGCATTTGGACAGTCTCATCGCGATGTGCTTGCAGACCTTAATCCCAAGCTCGAACCGAACCTGGTCCAGACGCTGCACATGATTAACTCGCCTTACATCAATGATAAGGTGCGAAACGGTACTGCCGTGGATGAGGCTCTGGCAGGCACGAAGGATGATACTGAGATACTCAATCGACTATTCATCCGGACGCTAGGCAGACCTGCCACCGATGCGGAAAAGGCCAAGACTCTTCCTGGCCTGGCATCTGCTAAGGTGAAGAAGGAAGCCGCGCAGGATATTCTGTGGGCCTTAATAACGTCGCGAGAGTTCTATTTCAATCACTAAACCGTAGTTCCCGATCATTCCGGTCTGGCAAGACCATACAAGAGACACTCTGAGGAGCCAAATGAACGCAAACCTGCTAAATGACTGTGAGAAGTTCCACCGCCGCGATTTCCTGCGAGTTGGCATGCTCAGCTTCCTGGGACTCTCACTATCTCAATACTACGCGCTTGCCGATGAGGCCAAGAAGTCATCGCCAACCGGTAAGACCAATGGATCGTGCGACTCTGTAGTTTTAATCTGGATGGCGGGTGGTCCGAGCCACCTGGACACGTGGGATGTAAAGCCGCAGGCGCCACTCGAGATCCGCGGCGAGTCGACCGCGATAGACACCAAGGCTCACGGCATTCAGATTGCCAGCTACTTCCCTCAAACGGCAAAGCAGATGGACAAGGTCTGCGTCGTTCGATCGATGACTAGCCCCGCAGCAGCGCACGAAATCGGCACGCACTACCTGCTCACGGGTTTCCTGCCCCTGCCCGGCTTCTCGGTACCCAGCTATGGGGCAGTCGCCTCGCACCTGCTTGGCCCACGCAGCGCTCTGCCGCCCTATATCTCAATTCAGCAGCCGAACGACGACATGGGCGCCGGCTTCCTCGGAGCATCGCTGAACCCGTTCTGCCCGGGCGGTGATCCCGCTTCTCCAGGTTTCCAGGTTCGAGACCTAGAGCTCCCCGGTGGAATGACGGCCCAGAAGCTGGATCAGCGCAAATCGCTACGCGAGACAATTGATTCCACGTTCCGGGATTATGAGAAGGGCAATGACACAGCAAAAGCGGTCGATTCTTTCTACGATCATGCGTACACGCTGCTCTCCTCGTCTGAAGCGCGAGCAGCGTTCGATCTGAGCAAAGAGAAGCCAGCTACGCGCGATGCATATGGCCGCACAAACTTCGGCCAGAGCCTCCTGCTCTCCCGCCGGCTAGTTGAGACGGGCGTTCGCTTTGTAACCTGTACTATTGGCGGCTGGGATATGCACACCAATATTCACGGTAGTATGAACGGCACCGCAGCTCAGTTCGATCAAGCATACGCAGCCTTCATTGCAGATCTCGCTCAGCGCGGACTGCTTCAGCGCACGCTGGTTATCTGCATGGGCGAATTTGGCCGAACTCCGATTGTCAATAAGGACGCGGGACGCGACCACCATCCTCGCGTGTTCTCCTCACTCCTGGCAGGTGGCGGCATCAAGGGCGGCACCGTCGTTGGCTCTTCGGATCCGCGCGGTATCGAGCCAGCGTCCGACCCGGTTAAGCCAGAGGACCTCGCAGCGACGATCTACCAGTGCCTTGGCCTGGACTATTCGCAGTCTATCTCTTCGCCAGATGGCGTAAGAATTACCATTGCACGTGGTGGCAGCCCTATCCGGCAAGCTCTCGCGTAAAATTTCGATCGGTATCGCCAGCTATGAATCTGGCGATACCGTTCAGAAAAGGGATTTTAGAATTGTTCCCGTCTGTTAAACGGGCGACCGTCGCCGCTCTTGGAGCGCTCACGTGCGCCACTGTCTTCCTCCCCACCATCTCTCGGGCCCAGCAGCAACCCGCTGCAGGTCAAGCCCTGAAACCTGCTGTCTACGCCGTAGCATTTAGCGCCGATGGCAAGAAGCTCGCCGTTGGCACGAATGGCGAAGCGCTTCTCTACGACACCGCAACGTGGAGTGTAACCGATACTTGCACGAAGGTGGTCGATGCAGTGCGATGCTTCGCCTTCCATCCCGACGGCAAACATCTTGCTATCGGCAGCGGAGCCGCGGGCGTATCCGGCAATCTCTATATGTGGGATACCAGCGATCCCACGCACGGCGTAAACTATCAGCCCGGCGACGATACGATTGAATCAATCGCCTTCTCCGCAGATGGCAGGAATATGCTGACGGCTGCCTTCGATAGCAAAGCACGTTACTATGCCGTAGCCTTCTATCCGTACACGCCTCAGAAGCTTGAGGAGCACAACGGCCGTGTCACCGCGGTTGGCTTCTCTTCAAAGCCCAAATACATCTACCTCACTGGCGCAATGGACAAGATGGTCAAAATCTGGGACTACAAGACCAACAAGGTCGTGGTCAACTTTGACCAGGCAACTGCGCCAATTACAGGGGCTGCCTTCCTTTCAAATGGCGAGCAGATCGTTGCTTCGAGTATGGATGGCAATCTTTACTGGTGGGGTGTCGCTTACAACGAGAGAAGACGATTCTATAGCGGCTATGGAATTCGCGCCATCAAGGTTCACGAAGATGGCGTCACCGCATTTGGAACTTCATCCGATCTGAAGAGAATTATCACCGCTGGCGCTGACCTCAAAGTTGCTGTAAGACGGATGGATGACGGCGGCCTAATTCGAGAGTTCAAAGGCGCCACAGCGCCAGTGTACGGCGTTGCGCTTAGCACAGATGGAAAAATGGCGGCTGCATGTGGTCGTGAAGGCGTGGTTTGGGTGTGGGACGTAGAGGCTAATAAGCTGCTGACAACGATAACGCCCCCTGGCCTGATGGCGCCAAAACAACCCGCTGCGACGACTACGATACTCGCCACGGTCAAGGTGACCGCTCCGACACAGGCAAAACCGACAAAATGAACATTCGACCCTTGAATTTTGATCTCGGCATCGTTCTGATTGGCACAGCCGCTGGAGCGCAGATACCTCGTATCAACACGTTTTTCCCTATGGGCGCACGAGCGGGAAGCACGGTTGACGTGGAGATCCGAGGCTCTTCCCTTGATGGCGCGAACACAATGCTGGTCCATGGTAAGGGACTCAGCGGCACGGTTACGCCCGGGAACGCCAAAGTCGACGAATCGAACAAGCCCATATGGCAGAACAGGTGCGGAAGCTGCCATGAGCTCCGCTCGCCAGCTAACCGCAGTCTAACTCCCGCTCAATGGGCTGCGACAGTGGATCGAATGGTGAAGGTACGTGCAGCTCCGCTAAGCGCGGACGAAGCGACAAAGGTCAGCCAATATCTAGTCGGCGCAGCCAAAGCCGGTCGAGTTACCGCTCAGATTGCGGTTGGAAACAACACGCTGCCTGGTATTTACGAGATTCGCATCGTCACTCCTCGCGGAATTTCGTCACCCTACTACTTCGAGGTTGGCAACCTGACAGAGGTTATTGGGGCAGGTGGGAAGATGGATGAGGCACAGCCGGTAACCCTTCCCTGCATTGCAAATGGCTGCTTCATGTCGGGAGGTGAGCGCCACTTTTTCAAGTTCACAGCCCATAAAGGCGACCACGACGTCTTCAACCTCAAAGCGTTCCGCTACAATATGACGAACCAGTTCTACTTCAGCCCGAATTTGAGATTGTATAACGATGCTGGCAAGCAGATATCGGAGAACCATGGCTACTACCAGATGGATCCGGTAATTGATTGGGAGTGCCCGGCCGATGGATCGTATACTCTTGAGGTTCGCGATCTGATGGGCCGACCTAATCCGGGCAGCGTTTACCGCATGACGATGGGCAAACTGCCATATGATGCAGTCGCGGTGCCGCCCGCCGGGCAGGCTGGTGTTGAGACAAGCGCGACGGTGGCCGGCAAGGTTGCAGAAGGAAGCGCTGCATACAAATTTACTGCTCCCGAGGATCTCGGTGTAACGACAGCGCCGAGCCCATATGGCCCGGTACCCTACTTTGTTTCCAAATTCTCCGTTGTTCGGGACGATTCCGCGAAGGGCGCACCTGCTCAACTGCCCGCCGCTTTCACGGGTGTCATCGCGAAACCCGGCGTAGTGGAGGCGTTCGCCGTACAGGGCAACGGAACCTTTGAGTTCGAGGGCTATTCAACGCGGCTTTCATCTCCGGTTGCTCTGTCGGTTTCACTCGTTAAACCAGATGGCGGCGGCGTGGGCAGTTTCGGCAATGATGGGCGAATGACCGTTACGCTTCAGGCGGGTATCACCTATCAGTTGCGTGTGGCCAATGCCAACGGACAGGGCGGACCGGATAGCGTATTTGCTATCGAGGCGAGGCCGGCGCACCCTGGCCTGGAGTGCGTGCTCCGTCCAGACAACATCACCATTAGGCCCGGTGTAGCTACGGCAGCTCGCGTCATCCTCACACGACGAGAGGGTATCACAGGAGATGTCACGATCTCAGCAGAAAATCTGCCGGCAGGCGTAACCGTCGCACCTGTTGTGATCACTCCAGACCGTGATACGGCATGGCTGGAGTTCAAAGCGGCTCCCGGCGCTGCGCTTGCGCAGTCGCCTATTAAGGTCTACGCAACTGCTCATGGACCAGCGGGTGACGTCAAAACGGAAGCCATCCCACAAGAAGAGTTCCGTCTCAACAACGATCCGCGTGCCAGAAACTGGAGCGACGCTACAGTAACCATTCGCGGACAGGCCGATTTCAGCCTCGAGTTTGCCTCTATCCGAGAGCCGATACTGGTTCACCCGAGAAAGGCGACACCTGTAAAGGTTAGGATTAAGAGGCGAGACGGCTTCAAGGGCAGTGTCACTATCTACCTATCAGGGCTTCCGTTAGGCTGGGTGGCAAATGCAGAGGCGACAACCGGCGACGAAGTAACACTCAATGTTCGGCCAGACGGCAACAATACAGCGCCGTTCCTGGCCCGAGACCTGAAATGGGCGCCCATACAGGCTACCCTGGAAGGCGCAACGGACGAGTTCCGCTTCTCCTTCGGCAAAATCAACGTGAAACGCGTCGCTGTCATCAGCGATCGCGACGACTGACTTAGAGCACGCCCTCAAAGGACAGATGCCATGTCTGTCCTTTGAGGGTGAATTTGTTACTTTCCTTTCCCCAGCTTCCTCAATAACTCCCCCAACTGCTCCTGCTCACATTTATCCAATATACCAACATCTGTAACCAGTGCATTCACGAACTGCGGGAGCACCGCTTTCACTTTGTACGTTCCCAACTCCGTAAGGCTAACAAACACCGCTCGACGATCAGTATCACTTCGCATCCGCGACACTAGCCCCGCCTTTTCGAGATTGTCGATTACCAGAGTAAAGTTATTTCGGCTCTTCAAATGCTTCTCGGCAAGCTGGCTCGGCATCAACGGTCCCAGGTGGTACAACGTCTCCAGCACGCCGAACTGCGTAGGTGTCAGTCCGGCTCCCATAATTGACGCCATAGTTCGACCATTCACCGATTCAGCGGCCCGATTTAGCTTAATAAACAGATCTAGCGCTCGCTTCTCACACTCTGTTCCGTTGTAATGCGTTGGCATACCCGCTCCCATTGCGCACTAAGGGCTGGCGTCCGATTTTCTGGCCAGGCATAATTGTCAATTCGGCGCGATGCCTAAATATTCTTGCACGAATATAATTCGATGTGGAACCATTACAGTGATTCGATAGTAATATAATCACATGTGGAACTAAATAATTCCATAAACGCTTCTGTATTCAAACCCGTTTGATTGGAGACCTGTATGAAAATTCGAACGCTCTTAAGCAGCATTGCTCTTGCCGGTGCCGTTGCACTGTCTTCTGTCTCATCAACTGCGTTTGCGCAATCTGCCGCTCCCGTGAAAGGTGATTGGACCATTGACCTGTCGCACACCGGCATCAGCTTCTCCGTCCGCCACATGGTAGTGAGCACCGTACATGGCAGATTTAACAAAGTTTCGGGCTCTATTCACGCTGCAGGAAAGGACATCGAGAGTTCAACCGTCGATTTCACAATTCAGGTCGCGAGCATCGATACGAACGAGCCACAGCGAGACGCACACCTAAAATCTGCTGACTTCTTCGATGCGACAAAGTATCCAACCATAAGCTACAAGAGTCGCTCCATCTCGAAAGTTGGCGCCGGCAAATATGTTGCGCATGGCGATTTCACTCTGCACGGAATTACTAAGAAGCTCGACCTGCCGTTCACTCTTTCCGGACCGGTTAAGGATGCATTCGGACAGACCCGGTTAGGTCTGCAATCGAACGTTCGCATCAATCGACAGGACTATGGCGTAAAATGGAACATGAAGCTCGATAAAGGCGGTCTTGCCGTTAGCGACGATGTTGATATCGAGATTAACCTGGAAGCGACACCCGCGAAATAATGTATTAAGTTAATTGTTGCCCTGGCTCGGCGCAGCCGCAACCAGGGCAAGTAGAGAGAACAGCGATGCAATCGGCAACAATAAAGAGAATGCCTTCCCTTTTCGTCGGCCACGGCAATCCCATGAATGCCATCGAAGATAACAGATGGAGCAGAGCGTTTGAGGCGCTTGGAGGAACACTGCCAACGCCGGCAGCCTATCTTTGCATCTCAGCGCATTGGTATGGCCCGGGAGTATATCTAACCGGCAACGATCGGCCGGAGACAATCCATGACTTTGGCGGCTTCCCTCGCGAGCTGTTTCAGGCGCAGTATAGCGCGCCAGGCTCGGCTGAGCTGGCATCGACACTTAGCAGTCAGCTTGCAAAGTATGGCGCGCAGGTAACTCTAAGCTGGGGGCTGGATCATGGCACCTGGACGGTGATGAAGTTCCTTCGGCCCACGGCAGACGTGCCGGTGCTGCAACTGAGCATCGATCAGAGGCTATCCGCCGCGCAGCACCTTGAGCTTGGCCGCGCGATCGCTGATCTTCGCGACGAAAGTATTATGATCCTCGGTAGCGGCAACGTAACACACAATCTTCCCGATGCAATAAGCCATTTTGGATTGCCCGATGCTCCACCTCCGGCTTGGGCAGCGCAATTTGATGCCGATGTGGCCCGTGCTGCTCTTCAGCACGATAGCGAGTTTCTGGTTCAGCTGGCGTCGAAACCAGAGTTTCGAACATCGCATCCCACGCCAGACCACTATTTGCCGCTGCTCTACACCGTTGGCGCAGCCACCGAGGAAGACACGGTCTCCTTCCCCGTCACCGGCTTCGACCTCGGCTCCCTGAGCATGCGCGCGATCCAGTATGGGTAGGCAATAATTTCCGCGCGCCGCCCACATCCACCAGGCAAAGCATTTCTGTAGGGGCACTGCGACGGTCTCGAGGCGCTTCGAGATTGAAACCCGATTAGCCGCGTCCCCCTGCCAGACGCATGCCAAAAAGGAAACACGATGTTACGCCCCGCGACTCGTTATTTCGAAAGGGTGCCTGAGGTTGACAAATCCGTCGCTTTTCGGGTAGCGGTCGATCAAAACTCTGTGCTATCTATTCAGGGTGAAACCCATACCAACCGTCGCGCGAATCTTTGGTGATACCACCCGCTTTCCTTAGTTTCTCCGCATACTGAAGCAGTTGGGCTGATGGTACGTCGTTCTCATCTGCCCAGGTGTTTCTGTCGTGCAGCACTTCCGTAATAATACCAAGGGCGGTATTGCCATGGCTGTCGCGATCGTTAAGATTGACTCCACGCGCAATCAGCCAGCTCAAGACCCTTGGATCGTTGTTGGCTGTGGATCGCATCAGAGCTGTACTGCCAACATTGTCCCTTGCGGTGAGGCTGGAGCCCTTCTTGACGAGCGCCTGCACGGTTTCCAGCGAGCCACGATGGCATGCGATTAACAGCGCCGTCTCGCCATAGACGTTCTTGCTTTCGTCCGTTGCGCCTGCTCGTAATAGAGCTGTTACACACCTGAAAGAACCCTCATTACGGTCAATTGCAAGATTGAGCGGACAATCTCTCTCGATATTCCGAACGTTCGGTTTAGCGCCATGTGCAATCAGTATCTCTGTCTGCGTCAGGTCTGCACCAAAAAGCGGTGTCCCCTTTGATCCATCGAAGCTCGGTTGATTGGGATCGGCGCCATGATCTAACACAGTCTGCAGGTCCTGCGGATCAGGCAGCGGATAGTCTCCAAGCACAGTGCTAACATCCGCCCCGCCAGCTACCAAAGCGCGCACCACCTGATGTTGATGCCGTGTTGCCGCGTTCCATACGAGACTGGAATCATGCGCATTGTGACAATGTGCTGATGCGTTTGCGCCGGTTTTGAGCAAAGCTAGCGGCAGTTCCTCGTCCCCAAAAGGACGGGTATCGAAATAGAGCACGAGAGCATCCTGACCGACAGGGTTTTCCTGCAGGTCACGCCTACTAATGTTCAGCGTTCTCTCAATTCTTGCGAGCACAAAGCGCAGCCAGGACGTGGCGCTCGGGTCCTGCACGGCGTTGCCCTTCGCTCCGGCTGCAATCAGCGTAATGCAGGTTGGCTCATCTGCTTCCTTTATGGCTTTAAGCAGTGCATTATTTCTGTGCGCCTGGGAGTACTGTTGCGATACAAGTCCAAGAGTTGCAACAAACAGACATATTATGAAACCTACAGCAACAACAAGAGCCCGCTGAGGCGGCCGTCGTAATGGCGGAGAAATGTACTGCCGTGACAACAGTTCAATTGTCTTACTGTGTTCTCGTACCATAAACCATATTACAGGCATTCCGGCATCCCTGTTTCACGCCTTTGACGATGCCCAGCCCGATCAGCGAGAACACGCGCAGAGCGTAAACATCCGGAATGTGGATGTTTTTCGGTGCCGATTTCGCCAACATCCGACAGGCAAGGCATTTTTGTAGGGGCGCTGCGACGGTCTAGAGGCGCTTCGAGATTGAAACCCGATTAGCCGCGTCCCCCTACCAGACGCACGCCGAATGGAAACACGATGTTACGCCCCGCAACCGGTAATCTCGAAACCTAATCTTGGTTCACAGTGTCGTCGCGCGCGATGGCAGCAAACAACGCCTGTTCACGCAGCATTTTCAATGTCTGTACGCCCAGGAGAGAACCACCAATGACCAGCGCCAATATCGGCGCCATTGCACGGCGATACCTTGTCGCCGAAGTCGTCCTGCAACGGTATGCAGTTGTTCCGCAACGAGTGCGCATTAAGACTGTCCCTCAAGGCTATCGGCCTGCTACCGCTCTGAGCTCCAGCGCAAACCAAACTCATGCAGGGGATCTTCATTCGCAGGACATGGTCCGGTTGATTCCCGCTGACGAGGAGAAAAATACCGACGCCTGGTCTTAAGGGTCCGGGTTGGGTGGAATTCTCCATTCAGGAAGTAAAACCTTTTCAGTTTATACGGCTGGGGGTGTGCATAGCTTCCGTCGGTATAGTCGAAGTCAAACACACTCAGACGGTTGCCCCGAATGGCAAAATCTCCACGGCACGAGAATCTGAATTCGTCAGGGCTCTTCTGTGTCGCCTTCCATCGTCCACCGCGGTACTGGAACAGGAGAGGAGTCATACATTCCCAAGTACCTGAGTCCAGATCGTCCGCGAGCACCATTAAGAGTTTTTGCGAACCGAAACTAACCTCGCGAACTGACCTTTTTTTCCAGACAATGTCATCCTCAGGAAATCGGTTACGTGGCCAAGTTAGCTCCTGCTTAACCACGTGATTTCCTGACATGTAGAGCACACGACCTCTGCATTTGCTACTAGCGATATGGTCATCGCAGTGTCGAGCCGCGAGAAACAGAATGTGTTTCCTGCCAACGGTTACAAAACGGTGCACAATCTCAGATCCGCTTGTCAGGCACTCAGCGCGCCAGTCATCTCCATCCAGCGCGGCGACGATCTGTGTCCCAACCGGATTCTGATTGTCCAACCGAATGGCATCGATTACGCTTCGCACGTTATGATTCTGTTCACTTGCGTTTATAGGTAAGAATTCATCAGGGCCACAGTTGAACTCCTGGCGCGTCGCCACTATGGCAGAGATACGAACTCGCCAATCCGGGTCGTGAAGCAGCCGACTGGCTTCCCTGGCTACAACCCTGCGTGCGTTCATTTGGCCCAGAGTAGCAATTGCGCTATACCGGGTTCGCCAATTGCCACAGTGACAGGCGCGTTCTTACGCCGGTATTGCAGTATTGCCACGCAGCAATAGCATTCTGGATGCGGATAGGCCGTTACTGCCGCCGAAATGGGAAATCAGGCTATGAACAGACGGCAACGAACCTGCCCGCGCAGGGCTAGGTATTGCAAACGCATATGCTACGAGTATTGAGACCAGCAGCATTTTCGATTTCGTGATAGCTCTAATCAGTCGAATGTTCTCCTGCAAGGTTTCACTCAAACGTATCAGAACGCACTCGCTGTAACTTGGGCGGTGTCCAGCGGTTCACAACGAAAAGTCAACGCCATGCCGATGCGCACAGCGGTCTCAAGATCACACAGTTGACGCGATCGCGACTAGCTCGTTTGCGACACAACGCACCGCCAATAACTGCTCAATAAAGTAAAAGTGCAGTGCAAAAACGGCATGCTGTGCAAGCCAAGGCTGCAGATTTGCAGCGACCTCACCTGCAACATTTATATCATAATGGAAATGCAGATGCAACAGGCATTATGTACCGTTTACAGCTCGATGAATGCGATTGAAAGCCTGGCCCTGGGCTTAGGTGGAGCATAGGGCATGCAGGAAGCGAACATCACGGTCGCAACTAGCAGCAGCACTACAGACAGATGCCTAACGATTGGCACCAACATCCAAGCAGCGAGAATGAGGTTAGCGGAACCAGTCCCCCTCCCCTACCCCTAACTATGATTCATATCTTTTTTGATGATGGTTGCGCTCCTGCATAGCCCTGTTTCATGGGTTTTGCGTGTGATTTGTTATCGGCGTGCGTGACGGGACCCTCACCGGGTTCACTGCTCGCGCCTCCGGAAGTTGCGTGCATGGACTTGCAATCGTTAATGTGTATGCTGCGCCGCCAGCCACTTCAACACAGACTCCGTGATTCTCGGACCAGCGATTGGATCACGAAGCAGTACATTCGAAATGTAGATAATCCTGCCGCGTTTGCCGTTTGAACTCGCAGCCAGCGTTACCAATGCCGCTGCATCGCCATACTCTTTACCGCTTGCGCCTGTCACATGATAGATCGGCACATAGGTAGATCCGGCCGTGATTCCTGATCGGGCCACAGTACGCAGCCGCGGATCACCATCCGGGTACTTGAACTCCTTTGGCAAACTGACGAAGATGTTCTGGTCAGCTATCAGATGAACCGTAAGGTGCTCTGTCGGGTTCTGCTCAATGGAGTTATCCAATGGGCATCCCAAACGCCCCATTGCCGGGTCTGGCTTTGCCTTATCGCCAGGGCCGAGAGCGTAATAGAGCGGAAACGGCATGCCAGAAAGGAGCACTAAGGTACCGCCCTCATCCAAATATCGCTTTAGAGCGTCCTCGCCGTCGCCTGCCCGGTTCACGCCATTAACATAACTCTCCCCGCCAAGAAATAGCGCAATCGGCGATCGATTTGCGGAGAACTCTGAGGGATTGACAAGCTGTTGCGGCGAAAGCATCCGTGCTCTAGCCAGAAATCCGCCTTTACCCAGCAGCTTGGCCGCGGAACTGGTGCTTGCATCCGGCGGAATGACAGCTATAGAGCCGACCGGTATCTGTGCGGCAAGCGCCTGCAAACCTGAGGCGAGTTTATCTGACGCATACAGGGTTTTCCACTGATTCGAGGCCGAATTCAGCGCAACCGTCACATCTGTCGACGGCGCCACATCGCTCGAGGTAATCGCAAACACAGTTGATCCGCTATCAGATCCGCTGCTGAGCGCAGCGAAGCGCTTGCCATCTGCAGACTTGTAGGCAGCTACCAGTAGACGGGCAGTGAGCGCATTCGGCCATGCCTGCCATCCTAGCGCACTGCTAGCGACGGGCGCTACCTTCTCACCGTTTGTGAGCCACACCTGGGGAGCAACTGAAGGAGATTGCGATGCTGAGTCTGCGAGATAGAGCAGATACACCGTTTTCGCCGCAGCGCTCACTCCCACCAACGGAGTTTTCTGACCGTTAAGCTGTTGCCTTTTTGAATGGTCGAGCAGGAATGGGACACCATTCGCCCAATGCACGCCCTCGGAAAGGCCGGCTGTTGTTGCGAGGCTCTTCCAATCCAGATTCCACGGATCGCCAGTACTGAGCGTCACAAACTGAAACGGCCTATCCGCAACCGCTGCACGTATTTCAACAGCAGCATCCAGCGCTTCTGACAGTCTCAGATCCGGCCCATCCGGCTTTCCGTTGCCCGCTACGATCATATCACCGCTGCGCAAACCGGCAACAATAACGGTCCATTGAGATCCTGCGCTGACCTCCAGCCCGGCTCCAGCATGAACTTCTCGGTTTTCTCCAGTGAGTGAAACGACATGGATTGGAGTGTGTACGAGATCTGCGTACGGGAAAGTGAGCGTTGCCGAGAACTCCTGTTGTGCATCACTCATCAGGCGAACGGTAAAGTCCCCTGCCGCTGAGCAAGTGTAGTGAGAGATAGAGGTGCGTGCTGTCGTGCGGTCAAACGCAATTGCGGCCTTTTCACCAGCGATCACGCGTACGATGGAGGTGCCAACCGGATCTAGCAGCACCAACCCGCCGCCAAAACCGTATGGCGCGTGTCCTCCGGGGTATCCGTAGGGATTTCCAGGGGCGAGGCCGTAACCTTCGGCCATATCCTGCGGCGTATAGTCTTTGAGGGACGGATGGAAGACATCCTGGAACATCTCATGCCAATGCGATGCTGTTCCTTTAAGCGCCCAGAGAAGCACAGGGTCGCCCGAGTGCACTGCTGTTTGCGCCAGTGTATCGATATTCCACACGAATTCATTCGAGCAGGCTGCGCCGGTCCAATCTCGGCCGGAGTTCGGTTCCCAGAGAAACGAGGGGTCGAGACCATCGGTTCGGATGCTATCGGATCCCCACATGTTCAGGTACCGATAGGTATAGCTGACCGCCATATCTCGGGCAGCGATCGCGCGAGTGCGATAGGCAGAGTCTGCATCTGCTTTGAATGTAAAGTAGTAGTCCCACAGGAACGAAACGGCAAGCGTTCCCCCGATCGCAAATGGAGAACTCGGAACATCTGCGAATTCATTGCGTGTCCATACGCTTTGCTTCGTCCAGTTAAATACGCCATCGACGACCTCAAGGTAACTTCTGTTCCTGGACCCCTTGTAGAGATCGAGGAGCAATCTCGCGGCAGCCCATCCTCCAGCGTTGTGTAGGGTCGTTACAGCTTTGCCGCCCCAGTCGTCGGTCCATCTGCCGGCTAGCGGCTTCTCCCAGAACGCGGCTTTCTGCCCATCTATATTGAGCCACTTGACCGACTGCATAAGCTCAGCGGCGTCGTGTTCCAGCGAGGATTGCCACGCAGGATCATTTTTTGCTGCGGCAGCAAAAACAGGACTATCGTTATGCCAGGTCCAGCCTGAGATAAGCCGGGAACCCGGTACCTGAAATCCGCCCTCCACACCAGAAATGATGCTACCTCCCGGCGAATCGGGGATAGATTGCAGATGCATCGCATCTGGGATCCAGGAGAGATCGACAAGGGATGGCACATGTGCCAATCGCGATCGGATTGCCGGATCATGCCACCACAGAGACCACAGATATCGATTGGGATCCTGGTCAGGCAGAAGGTTCCGATTGTATACAAGTCTGCAATGAGATCGGAGCGAATTGCCTGCGTGGGGATAGACTAACTGCTGATATCCCTGGCCTCCGTACGGATAGACCAGCGCTATGAACTTATCGGCGCCTGCCCTATCTTCAGCCGAAACAGGTTGATCCGGCAGCGTGGAGGTTGGTGGCTTACCTGTAACAATATGGTTGCAAAACCCCGTTGCAATATCCCGTTCACTATTCTGTGTGACTCGCGTCTCCTGAAAATCCCAACATACATACAGATGAGAATTAGGTGAGGGATCCCAGAGACCGATGATTGGGAGCGGATGTCCTGAAAGCGGCGGTGTGGTGCTCCACTCACGGTTGTACGGAAACGCCGATAGCTCGGGAGTGTTTACATGTGCATCCTGCAGCAGCGGAAACGGATCGGCCAGCGGAGTGGCGTTGAGCCATCCTCGGTGATGCCACACCTTGGCGCTCGGCATGCTGATGGTTAGAAAATGGAACGGCTGCGCGCCGATCTTCGCCTTCCACTGCTGCGGCGAGAAGCTGGCGATGTGGATGTCAAAACTGACCCTAGGAAATTCAGCGGTGGGGAGAGTAACGGTAATGCTGCTGTTCTGGAGCTTCAGGCCCGAGCCCGGCGTGCCTTGCAGCCCCTCAAACGCAATCTCAGGATTGTAACCACGGTGGCTCAGTCGCACGCGACTGGCTCGTATAATCCCACACGAGCTAAAGTGTACGGGCGCCACAACCTTGCCATCCACAAGCAGATCGAAGCCGGTGAAGCTCCCGGCATCCATATGTGCGGCAATCGTCTCAGCGTGACCGTTATGCTGTGAAGTAATGCTCGGTGGCGCCGCCAAAGCAGCATTCACTGCACACATCATCGACAGTATCAAATAAGGTTGAAAGCGCTTCATACACACACTCCAGACTCACTCGCACACTAACTCATTCGCTGTATTCCTATCCATTCTATGCGTCTGCTCTGAAATGTCAATCCACGAATAGGATGATCTCAAGGCAAGGGGCAAATCCAGTTTTTAGGTGTTAGGCGTTGGGCCTTTGGACGGATATAGTGCCCATCGGAAGGCAACATGATCCTGAAGTTCGGAGGCATGCACCGTGTGAATACAAAAAAGTTGCCCGCAAGACGATATCGTCTTGCGGGCAACTTCAATTTACTCCCCGTGATGGGCTCGAACCATCAACATTTCGGTTAACAGCCGAACGCTCTGCCATTGAGCTAACGGGGACCGTATGCGCGAGATAATATACTACGGCACACCGGAGTTTGTCAAGGCAAAATCGACAACGAATCACCGTTATGATCGTACCAATCTCACTATGCTCATATGGCCGTCTCCCTGCCCAATTTCGACCGTTGTCGAACGGAGCAGGGAGATCGTTTCACTCGTCGATATCTAACTTTCATGAACACCGCAAGGCTGGTCACGAAGCGTGATTGTCACGCCTTAGTAGCTCACGAGACCAGACAGCCCTGTACCGAGCGAGCCCGCACTGCCGATAGACACGAGGCTGCCATCCGCCTGAACTCGGTACGCGCCAATAGCTCCATATCCACCTTCAAGCACGTAAAGATACTGGCCGGCGGCATCCAGGCCCATATCGAGCGGCTTGCTTGTTGCGCCGATGTTCGCAGCCACACCGCCATTTCCGATGAGCTGAAGGGTGCCGTTTCCATTGATGTAGTAACCAGAGATCGTGCCGCTGCCCGCATTCGTGGTCCATGCATAACGGCCACTTACTGCGATCCAGCAGGGAGCAGTCTGATCATTGAGCGCCGAGCCTGTAACGGGCAGGCTTCCATATCCGGAGACAAAGTAGGAGGATACGGACCCGCCAGCCTTGGCGCCGCCTGCAGCCTCGGACACAATCAGATGTCCTGCAGCATCAAAGGCAAAGCCGTACGGAGTTAACCCGAAACTCGAGGTTACAATCACCTCCCCGGCTGCTCCGCCCTGCCCTACCGGAAACACATCAATCTTGTTTGTTGCCTTTTCTGTTACAACGAGCTCCTGGCCGTCTGGGCTAAAAGAGATTTCAGCTGCTCCGGCGGATGTTGAACTCAGAGCCTGTACTGAGCCAGGGATCGGCGATAGCGTGCCATTTGACTGTATCTGGTAGCCAGAGATGCTTCCTGCGCCGCCGGAGTTGAGTACGTAGAGCAGATTGCCCCACGTTGTAAGGCTCACGGGTGTAGTCCCTGCTGACGAGGTGTTCGAGATGTGTGTCAGGTTTAGCGGCTGAACCTTGAAGCCTGCAATGTCGTTGCTGCCAGCATCCACAACGTAGAGGAAGTGATTGCCCCAGGCAAGTGTCAGTGCACCCTGGCTGCCAAGGCTGGCTCCGGCGCCATTGCCACCAGTTGGATAGCTTGCTACTCCAATTAATCGGCCATTCGCAAGTCGATGCACCCGCAGTACGCTGTTACCAGCTGCCGTGTTCGTTGATGTGAACACATCACCGGCCTGTGCCTGAGCCGCGTTGGCAGCAGCTAACCCGGAACATGCCGCGAATGACGCTGCAACAAAACGCCCCACAAAAACCGCAATGCTTCCTTGAGTTCTAATTGACTTGATCACTTTCGTACCTTCCCCCTGATTAGCGCTGACCGAAATTTCCGCATCAGCTTGTTTTCATCTTGCCCCGGAATTGGGATCACGGAAGTGTAAATGCGGATGGAGTGAGTTCGGTTCCCGGGATTGTAAAATTCTTTCTTTCGCACGGCCTGAAGTTCAGGACCCGTTCTAACCGAGACAGTAAAAGGCCCCTGAACGAGATCTCACGGAGAGTCTCGAACAGGGGCGATCGGAAGCTAAACAACGTTTTGTCTGCGGGCTTTATGCGCCAGTGAGCTTCTCGTCCTCGACAGGCGAGGCATCATCGAGAGCCGAAGAGAGCCGATCCATTAGCCCGGCTGGCAGGTCCATGTGGCTCAATCGCCCTCGGACCTGTTTGATCAAATCTTCTTCAAAGGCAAACTTTTTGGAGCACTCGTGACAGACCTTCAGATGCCGTTTAACTAGGGTCATCTCGCGTTCGCTCAGCTCTCGGTCAACATAATCGTTCAGGCGAGCCAGCGCCTCTTTGCATGTATAGATGTTCAGTAGTGGCAGCATATTACAGTTTGCCTCCGCGGGCGCCTTGCCCCTGTGCAGCACATGGACCGGCAAGCTCCCAGAGCGATTTCTGAAGAGCTTTGCGCGCCCTATGAAGTCGAGATCGCACCGTCCCAACGGGGCAATCTACGATGTCGGCGATCTCCTGATACGCGAACTCCTCTACAAAATAGAGCATCGCTACGATCCGGAACTCCTCAGGCAGAGCCCTGATCGCCTCTTCTATCCTCTCAGCTTCTAGCTTGCTGACGATCTCCGCGGCTGGATCTGAGCCGCGTTTCGCAAGTCCAGACCTTTTCGCCATCTGGTACAGGTAAAGCTCCGAAGTATCATCGATGCCCACCTGGTCTTGCACGCGTTTGAACTGCCTGTACCGACTTAAGTAAGTATTGGTGATGATTTTGAGGAACCACGCTCGAAACTGATCTCGCGACTCATACACTGCAAAGCCTTTGTAGGCTCGCAGACACGCTTCCTGAAGCAGGTCCTCCGCGTCCTCCGTGTTTCCTGTCAGGCGCCGCGCAACGGTAAACGCGATCTTCAGATTGGCCCGAAGCAGTTCGTCAAATTGAACCCGAAGCGCAGGCGCATTCAGTGTTGTAATCATAGATTTCCATTACATCCATCCGTAAACTTGCGGACGAAAGCTAAAGGATAGCTCACCGCCCACAATGCATAGAACATAAGATGTAACTCGAGTTAGTACCAACAGGTTCCCGGCCTAGTCATTTTTGTTGAAATATTTTACGGCGACGCCGTTGTATCGAATAGCTGCCTTGTCAACGGAGCGTTTGGCTCCTCGTGGAACGTACACAAGCAGAACAGCATGCCTCCCTGGAACGGTGACTGCCGCAGTTGTTTTCGCCGTGGTGTTAAGCATCCGATCGGTTATGGCATCGTAAAGATCACATGGTCCAGATTTAGGTCGGATATGAACGTTTGATGGTGTCGTTGAGGGATTGAACAACAGGTACGTTGGATACGCTTTGGGCCGAAAGAAATCGGTTGCGAGGCAATCGAGCATCAGGATCTTCGGATCATCTGTTCTGCCTACGATTCCTGCCAGTAAACCGCTGTATGCAGTTCCATAGATGCCAATGTCGGTTTTTGGACCCCATTTCATCGCGACAGGGTCTCCCGTTGCACAAGGAGATTTGCCCTGCCACTCATAGCGCAGGCCC
>CAIXIX010000324.1 GCA_903919615.1 uncultured Chthonomonas sp. | reverse complement strand
GCTTGAAGTTGGACGACCGGCCCCGCGCTAAAGCACACTACTTCCGATGATAAACGCCCATCGTGACGCCATACAGTTCTGATCTGGGATCTTTCTTGCCGGTTGGGATCATCGTGAGCAGCGTTCCGTCGGAGTTAAGCGAGTAGTTCATTTTAACCTTCAAGTTCTGCTCGCCTTCCAGGTCTGTGACAAATGTAATCAGCAGGTACTCCCCAGCGTCTTCCCAATGGATGCTGTAGAGCTTTTTCCCGTTCGTATCAAATTCGCCGGACCCGCCTTCCTCAAATTCGTAGCGAGACGTGACGGTCGTTGCTTTGCTGCCAAGTGGGTGAAGCTCGTCAGTTACTTCCCAGGCGCCAGTGAGCGCCTTTGAGCCAGTAGGGGCCGGCGGTTGAGATGTCTGGTTGATATTCCCCTGTGTTGCATCTGGTGATTTACCCGGGGGCGTTGCATTTGTTTCCGGATGTTGCTGAGTGAGCGGCTTGTCTGGAACTATTTGCGCTCCTGGCTGCTGCTGCTGCTGGGCCGGGTCGCCCTGATCAGCGCGGTGATCGTTAATCATCTGCTGCACCGCCTGGTGTACGTCAGGTGGGATAGCGATCGTGGGTCCAAATGAAGTAAGACCGGTGACGCGTCGCTGCCATTCCGGGCCGATCAGGGCTTGCTTAGCAGTTGCCAGACCGGCGTACAGGCCAAGCCCAAAAATTACTATTGTAAAGCAACATCCGCCGCTCAAGCGTTTGCGGCCATTTTTTGTGATTCCGCCTCCGGAACCTCCAGCAGTTGTCATTAAGGTCTCCAGATATTAGAGCGTTAGCACCAGCACAATGTACGTACGTAGCTGCAAGCTTTAAATATTCACAGGATTTTGAGCGACATTATCTAATTTTCTTTTTCTGCCCGTTTTCATACGAACGTTTTCAAATGTGAAGAGGCAGCAGATGGCGCCCTGCCATCTTCCAAGTGTGCCACATCGTTATTCCATTACGGTTTTAATAGCAGTCAGTATCTGCTGTACAGAAGGAAGCACGGCCGCCTCAAGAATTGGGTTGTAGGGAACAGGCGTGTCTTCACGGGCAACAAGTATCGGGGCAGAGAGGAAGAGATTAAATCGTTCGGGATGTGAGGTCATCTCTGCGATAATTGTTTGCCCGAATCCGGCTGTTCGCGCATCCTCGTGCACCACAACGAGCCTTCCCGTCTTTTCTACCGACGAACTGATGGCCTCATAGTCGCAGGGTGCAATAGTCCGGAGGTCGATGATTTCAAGTTCTATACTGTTCTGGGTAGCAATTCGGGCGGCTTCGTCGCACAGTTCGAGGCAGTTACCCCATGAAACCAGGGTGACATCCTTCCCTGATCGCCTCGTTGCCGCCTTGCCAAAGGGGACACTGCGCAGTGAAGTTGTGGGAATCCGTTTACGAAAGACGTGCTTGGGCAGCAGCAGTAGCGTGGGATCATTGCTGTCGATCGCGCTTTGGAGCAGTCCTGCCGCATCTTCCGGGGTTGATGGAATGGCGATGTTAAGCCCATGGATGTGCGCCCAGAATCCTTCATTGCTTTCGCTGTGCCAGAGGCTTCCACCTGGCAGATAGGCGCCATAAGGTGCGATCATTATCAGCGGGCACGACCAATCACCGCATGTTCGCCAACGCAGTGATGAAATATGCGTAACAAGCTGATTGAAGGCAGGGCAGATAAAGTCGATAAACTGAACCTCGATGATTGGAAGCCAGCCAGTTGCAGCCAAACCCACGGCAGATCCAACTATCGTTGCCTCTGAGAGCGGAGCATTAAACACCCGGTCAGGAAAACGATCGGACAGACCGCGTGTGAGGCCAAAAACTCCGCCCTTAGGATCTTGTATGTCCTCTCCAAAAAGAACAGTATGGTCGTTCTGTTCGAGATGCCGGTGAAGGAGATTGTTTACGGCCGAGACGATCGTTCCGCATTCTTCCGGCAAGAGGTCTGGTGTAGTTGGAGGCGGCTGATACCCATGCGAACGAATATGCAGTGTTACCTGTCGTGGATCTGGTTCCGGCGCGACTGCCGCCTTGCGATAATCGGAATCGACCTTTTCGACAATCTCAGCGAGCTCAGCTTCCCACTCCGCAGGATCCAGCTGACCTTCGCGCATCAATCTCCGTGCCAGGCCATCTATAGGATCCCGCTGTAGGTCCTCTCTTAGTTCATCTGCGGTTCGGTAGATGCGTTGGTCATCGCTTGATGTATGAGACGCAAGCCTATCGATTTCGCACCAGAGGACTGATGGTCCTTCTCCAGAACGGCCACGGGCGATGGCATTGATTGCTGCCGAATACACAGCATAGGGATCGCGGCCATCAATGTGGTTTACAATATGATCGCCAAGAACCCCAAGTCTGTAGGGAAGCATGTGCTTCGTTGGCGTGCTGATGCCGTACCGGTTGTCTTCGATCACGAAGATTACGGGCAGGTTTTCCTGAACAGCAAACGCCACGGCTTCGTAAAACTCACCCTGCCGTGTTGATGCGTCACCAACGGTGCAAATGACAACATCATCTTTGTGATCAAGCTTGATTCCCCAGGCCGCTCCTGCTGCGGGAAGACACTGCGAAGCCGTTGGCGTTGCAACAGAAAAGATGCTTCTTTCACGGTCCGAATAGTGGCCGGGCATCTGTCGTCCGCCACTGCTGCTATCTCGTTTCGCCAGGTAGGCGAGAGCAAGCTCGTAATTAGTTACTCCGCGTGCCAGGGCCAACGGCCTATCACGATAGTAGGGGAAGAGAAGATCGGAAGGGCGCATGGCAAAGGCAATCGCCGCAAGGGCTTCGTGCCCCATTGCCGAAACCTGAAACCAACCCTTATTCTGCCGATGAAGAAGGCCTTCACGACGGTCGCCTTCGCGTGAGAGGGCCATAATATACAAGAGCTGGCGAGCGGCTAAACCGTCGAGCCTGGCAGTTACAGTTGGCTCCATAGCCCTCCTTTGCCAGTCATCAAATGGGCGCGTCGAGGATCGATTCGGGAGATCAATCGGTTACCTTTCGCTAATCAACTGGACTTATTATACTTCAGCCACAGCGAACGAGCGCGGAAGCAATTTGTCTTATGTGTCAAATAGCTCTGATTCATCCGTTGCCTTAACCGATCCGCCATTGTGTGGAAGGGATTTCACACGGCAACATCCAAACAACTGATGAATTCACTCGGTCATGGAGGCCATCATGGAATACGTCGGGCTCATTGCAGTTCTTGTAATCGGCATGGTGTATGTCTTAAGAAATCCTCGGTCAAACAGCCAACAGCATCATATCAAGTCTAAGGCAGCTCGCCGTATGATGCACGGAGTAAAGCGAAAGTAGGGGGCGTACTGTCTGGTGATCACATCCACAGATCTGAATTTTGAACGTGAACCGCTCGCTGCGCCGTTTGGGTTCAAAGGCGGTTACCTATCCGAATTGTGGCAAACGATCGCCAGAGTTGCCACCGATACGGGCGCAGTTGGCGTGGGAACAGGCATTCAAAGTGTTCTGTGGTCGGATCCTCGTGTATTTCTCAATCGGCCAGAGTCTTCAGGCAATGCATTAATGTATGCCATTACTTCTCGTGCCCTTGAGCTCGTCAAGGGTTCTGAAGTTTCAGCGCCGCTCGACCTCCTGCAACAGGTTCTCCCGGAACTAATCCAATACGGCGGCAACATTACCGGTATCGACATTAAACCCACATTTGCGCTCAATGCATATGTGCCGGTCGATAACGCGATATGGCTTGCGCATGCTATGGAGATACGCTCCGTAGAGTTTGATGATATCATTCCCGCTCACGTTCGAAGCGCACTTTCAGCCCGTTCAGACAAGGTTATCAGCGTCCCCGCGGTTGGTTACGGTATGTCGCTTGACGCAATTGAATCGTTAGTAAACGCGGGTAACTATGTACTGAAAATCAAGATTGGTTCCGATCCGGCCAAGAATGGCGATCAGGATGCCATGCTCGCGTGGGACATGCAAAGGATGTCTGAGATACAAACGCGGGTAGGAAGTCGTTTTGGTGGCCCCAAAGGGGATGAACAGGTTCGGTACTATCTGGACGCAAACCAGCGATATGATAGCCCTGAACGATTGATGCGCCTTCTTGAACACCTTGATCGGATAGGTGCGCTGGCGCAGACAATCCTGCTCGAGGAGCCGTTTGCAGAAGAAAACATGAGCAGCGTGAGTAAGTTTCCCGTTTGTGTGGTGGCGGATGAGAGCGCGCATACGGAGCGAGACGTCAGTGACAGAATTGACCTCGGATACGGCGCAATAGCCCTTAAGCCCGTGGCTAAGACGCTCTCGATGACATTTGAAATCGCCCGGGTTGCGGCAGAACGGGGAGTGACTTGCTTTTGCGCCGATCTTACTGTCCATCCTCTCCTGGTAGATTGGAATAAATCGATCGCAGCTCGCTGTGTACCGCTTCCTGGTTTGAAGGCTAGTCTTCTGGAGAATAATGGAGTGCAGAACTACCCCGACTGGGAGAGGCTCATCCGTTATCATCCGAGGGGCGACGCAAAATGGGTTCGTCCAAGCCGCGGTGAGTTTGTTATTGACGATGAGTTTTACCGAACCGGCGGCGGAATATTCGATGTCTCGTCACACTACGCCTCCCTTGTAAGTCGAGGTTGAACCAGACATTATGCAACCACGTT
>CAIXIX010000323.1 GCA_903919615.1 uncultured Chthonomonas sp. | reverse complement strand
GCCAGCAGGCGCTGCCGGGTACTTCGTATCGAGATCCATATTAACCTGAAGCACGTTGACTCTTGGTTCGCCAAGCACGCCAAACTGCCGGCTCTGTGTATCCGCAGTGATGACTGCCTTAATCTGCTCTTCGCTCACTCCTCGTGCTTTTGCGATGCGCGAAGCCTGAAGCGCAGCATTCGCCGGGCTCACCTCCGGGTCGAGCCCGCTTCCAGAGCGCGTCACTGCATCTGCGGGCACTTCTGCGTCCGCCGGCAGTCCGTTCTCTTTACGGTAGGCGGCCGCCAGGTCCTTAATCCCATCAAAATTACCCGGGTCGTCCTTGCCATCAGGCAGTTTCTTGTGTATTCCGTTAATGAGCTTGTCATTCGTCGGGCCCAGGTTCGTGCCCGAAGATGCGGTCGCGTCGTATCCGCTACCTGCGGCGCTGGGCCGAGGATGCAGGTATTTCGGGTCTGCAAAGTTCTGCCCGATCAGCGAAGAACCCACCACTTTCCCGTTCTTCTCAATCAGGCTTCCGTTCGCCTGTTTGGGAAAAGCCGCCTTCGCGACCACCGTAATAACTCCGGGAAAGATAAGCCCCGTAAGCACGGTGATCAGCAGTACGATGATGATTGAAGTTTTTAACTGCTGCAGCATGGCGCTGCTCCTTTCGAAATTCGGTAACCGGGATTATTCAGCACACCGGAGTGCGCGGCCGCCGCTTGCTGCGGCCCAGCCTTTCGTGAATAATCCCGATTAATTACGCCAGGTGCAACAGCACCAGTAACTGATCGATGGCCCATATCCCTGGGAAGGGAATAATCAAACCGCCTACACCAAAGATAAGCAGGTTTCTGCGCAGCACCGCGCCTGCGCCCATCGGCTTATACGATACGCCGCGCAGCGCCAGCGGGATCAGCGCAATAATAATCAGCGCATTGAAGATAACCGCAGCAAGAACAGCAGAGTTTGCGTTGTGCAGCTTCATAATGTTCAGAGCCTGCAGGGCAGGATAGGTTGTAGCGAACATCGCGGGGATAATCGCGAAGTACTTGGCCACATCGTTTGCGATGCTGAACGTAGTGAGCGCGCCGCGAGTCATGAGCAGCTGTTTTCCGATCTCAACGATCTCGATCAGCTTGGTGGGGTTGCTGTCCAGATCCACCATGTTGCCAGCCTCTTTGGCCGCCTGCGTACCGGTGTTCATTGCAACGCCAACATCTGCCTGGGCGAGCGCCGGAGCGTCGTTCGTTCCGTCGCCAGTCATTGCAACCAGCTTGCCGCCGGTCTGCTCAGACTTGATGAGGTCCATCTTGTTCTCAGGTGTTGCCTGGGCCAGAAAATCGTCAACGCCAGCCTCCTCTGCAATCGCCTTCGCGGTGAGAGGGTTGTCGCCGGTAATCATGATCGTCTTAATGCCCATTGCGCGCAGTTGATCGAACCGCTCTCGCATGCCGCCCTTTACGACGTCTTTCAGGAAGATGACGCCAAGCGGTTTGTCGTTTATGGCCACTGTGAGGGGTGTGCCACCGACTGAGGAGATCTGATTTACGATGTCGTCCAGCTCGTTCGGAACGCGTCCGCCCTGCTCAACAACCCAGTGGGCTACCGAAGCAGATGCTCCCTTTCGAACACGGATATTATCCATATCCACGCCACTCATTCGGGTCTGCGCCGTAAACGGAACGAATACCGCCTCGTGCTCCTGAAGCTCCCTGCCGCGCAGGCCATACTTCTCTTTCGCTAGCACCACAATACTGCGGCCCTCAGGTGTTTCATCTGCGAGAGAGGATAGCTGCGCTGCGTTTGCCAGCTCTTCGATGGTGACGCCGGGCAGCGGGATAAACTCGCTTGCCTGTCTGTTCCCAAGTGTGATGGTTCCTGTCTTATCGAGCAGAAGTGTATTAACATCGCCCGCAGCCTCTACCGCTTTGCCGGACATCGCAAGCACGTTGTGCTGCATAACGCGGTCCATACCAGCGATACCGATTGCTGAAAGCAGCCCTCCGATAGTGGTCGGAATAAGGCAGACGAGCAGCGATATCAGAATGGTTATGGAGGGCGGAGTGCCTCCCGCAGCAGATTGGCGCACGCTGTAGATGGCGAATGGCTGCAGCGTTACGGTGGCGAGCAGGAAGACGATGGTAAGCCCTGCCAATAAAATCGAAAGCGCGATCTCGTTGGGCGTTTTCTGCCGCTGCGCTCCTTCAACGAGCGCAATCATGCGGTCGATAAAGGTTTCGCCAGGGTTCGACGTGATTTTAATCACGATGCGGTCCGAAAGTACCTTTGTGCCTCCCGTTACGGCGCTTCGGTCGCCACCGCTTTCACGGATAACCGGTGCGCTCTCTCCGGTAATGGCCGATTCATCGACTGATGCGATGCCATCGACCACCTCGCCATCGCCCGGGATGGTGTCTCCCGCTTCGCAGACTACCAGATCGCCCTTGCGCAAATCTGTTCCGGCGACCTTCTCTTCTTTTGTGGAGTCGATTTTGTTGTCCACAAGTTTGCGCGCAACCGATTCCGACTTGGCCTTGCGCAGAGTATCTGCCTGTGCCTTACCGCGTCCTTCGGCCATCGCCTCGGCGAAATTCGCAAAGAGCACCGTAAACCACAGCCAGAGCGATACCTGGCCAACGAACAGATTTTCGCTTCCAGGAGCGTGACCGATGAGTCCCTTGATCCAGTAGATGGTGGTGATCAAGCTTCCCACCTCTACCACGAACATAACAGGGTTCTTGGCTACCAGCCTTGGATCCAATTTCTTAAAGGCATCCACGCTGGCCCGTTTTATAATCGCCGGATCGAAGAGCGACTTCGGCGCGTTCTTCGGTTTTGAGTATCCACCAGCCGCCTCTGGGTTTTGTTGCCCACCCGGCGTTACCGTTTCAGTTGACATTCCCGTATCTCTCCAAGATATTGAGATCCGCCCGCAAGGCGGATGTTATCCGCCTCTAGAAAGTCTTCCCACCAAGCATCTGGAAGTGCTCTACCACTGGCCCGAGCGAGATCGCCGGGAAGAAGGTGAGCGCGCCGACGATGACAATCGTTCCAATGAGAAGGATTACAAAGGTCAGCGAATCGGTCTGGAAGGTGCCGGAGGATGCCGGTATCGCCTTCTTTCGCGCCAGACTGCCAGCTATGGCCAACAGCGGGATGATCATCAAAAACCGGCCGATGAGCATCGCAATTCCGCCCGTTAAGTTGTAGTAGGGCGTGTTGCCTGTTAGTCCCGCGAATGCAGAACCGTTGTTGCCGGTTTGCGAGGTGTACTGGTACAGAATCTCTGTGAAACCATGTGCCTGTGGATTGTTCTCGTTGTTGTATGTGGCGCCATAGAACTGATCGGAGCTTGCATTGTTAAGCCCGAGGTTGTCGATACGGTTCCATTTTGCCGAGGTAGAAGCCAACCGCGCTGCGTCCGCCTTGTTTGCATCCGTTATCGCCACGGCATCCTTTCCGGGTGCAATGTTCAGGTTCAGGCCAACTGCCGTGAAGCAGAGAATATCGGCAGCAAGCACAAGCACGGCGAGCATCGCCATCTTCACTTCGTACTGCTCAATCTTCTTTCCGAGATACTCAGGTGTTCTTCCTACCATCAGCCCCGCGATAAATACGCCGATAATAGCGTACATCAGCATGCCGTAGAGGCCAGAGCCGGTGCCGCCGAAGATCACTTCGCCAGACATGATGTTGGCAAGAGGAACGAGCCCACCAATCGGTGTGAAGCTATCGTGCATGCAATTAACAGCGCCACACGAAGCATCGGTAGTTACCGTTGCGAAGAGCGCAGAGTTTGCAATGCCAAAGCGTGTCTCCTTGCCCTCCATGTTTCCGCCTGGCTGCGTGCCCGTATCGTTATTCGCAACTTTCAGCGATGTCACGATTGGGTTCCCCGCTTGCTCGCTGCGGTACAAGACAAAAACGCCAGCAAGGAAGAGAACGCTCATTGCGCTAAACAGTGCCCATCCCTGTTTCGTGTTGCCCACCATTTTGCCAAAGGTATAGGTGAGGCCAGCAGGGATTAAGAAGATCGAGAGCATCTGCAATAGGTTTGCAAACGGGGTCGGATTTTCGAATGGGTGCGCAGAGTTAGCGTTAAAGAAGCCGCCGCCGTTTGTGCCAAGCATCTTGATCGCCTCTTGCGAAGCGACGGGTCCCTGGGCGATCGTCTGTTTTGCGCCTTCTATCGTTGTGATATCGGTATACGCGCTAAAGTTTTGCGGTACGCCCTGCTGAACTAGAACGACGGCATAAACCAGGCTGATAGGCAGGAGAACGTACAACGTTGCCCGTGTCAGGTCGACCCAGAAGTTGCCGATGCCCTGCGCCGACTTTCGGGCAAAGCCGCGCACGAGAGCAATGGCTATTACGATGCCAGACGCTGCAGACATCCAGTTGTGTATCGCCAACGCTACCATGTTGGAGAAGTAGCTAACCGTTGCCTCCGGGAGATAGTTCTGCCAGTTGGTATTGGTCGCGAAAGAGCTTGCGGTATTAAAGGAAAGATCCGCCGGCATGTCTCTGCCGCCAAAACCTCGTGGGTTAAAGGGAAGATGACGCTGCAGCCTCAGCAGAGCATACGTAAGTACCACGCCGATTACAGTAAACATCAGCAGCGAGAACGCATAGATTGTCCAGTGCATGTCCTCGTCTTCTTTTACCCCGCTGAGTTTGTAGAAGAGCTTCTCGATGGGTTTGATAATGGGAGTGAGCAGTGTGCGCTCGCCCTCAAAAACGCGCGCCATGTAGGCGCCAATAGGTTTGGTGACAAGCAGAATCAGTCCAAAGAAGAGGATGATCTGTATCCATCCATTTGCAGTCATTAACGGATTCTCCTAGAAATGTTCCGGCTTAAGCAGCGCATAGAGCAGATAGCCCAGGAGCAGAAGAGAGATCAGCCCCGTAAACAGGTAGTTGTAATTCATTGCGTTAGGCCCTTTGCTCTCTTCACAATTTGTCGCATGCCCGCACATAGGCGGCGCATGCGACGAAGAATATTAAGGTAATCGCGATGTAGAAAAGGTCTTGCATCGTCCTTCTCCTCCTTTGTTGTCCTCAGAACAAACGAAGGCCGGAATCGCGTCCCGCCAATCGGGTTCGTGGCAGATATGCCATAAACAGGATTGGGCAGGAATGCAACTCCGGCCTCCAGAACAGCTGGTTCTCCACGCTCGTGAAGCGCTTATAAACCCTCAGTAAAAGCAACCGATTGTCTATCCAGTTGTAAACAGCGTTCGGGGTCGAGTTTGACTCGCAACCCCTATTTTCGATCCGACCTCACGCGTGGTGCGATCGTATTCAATTGATCCAGATCAAGCCGTAAAAGACGTTTCTCCAGATCGACATCCAGCACGTAGATCTCAACCTGCTCTGCGCTCTGAACATCGATATCGTAATAGCTTCGAAGTACGGCAGTCGATGTGATCGAAGCGATCAGGCTCTCAATTTCGCCGTGGTTAATGCTGCGAAGCTCTTGCCTTGCGCTCTTAATCAGCCTTCGGCCATCCTCAGTTGCGAAGAGCCTCTGTTCGGTGGGGGTGTAGATGCCTGAGCACCGTACAACGACCATGTCTCCCAGTATGCTAGCTCGAACGTCGGCTGGTCCACGGCCGTGCTGCTCTCGATGAAAGCGCACGACACTATTCGCTACTTCGGCTTCTATGGTGCCTTTTGTCGTTCGGCTTAACATGGTTACTACTAATAGTGAAGGCCAGCACCCATTTCGGAACGCGGCAGAAAGCCCATGCGTTCTCGTGCGGATGCTGGCCTACAAACGCACCGAGCTTTATCAGCCCCTTGCAATTGCCAACCAGAAAGCTAGACCATCGAAAGTCTACCAGTTCGCATTGCAGTTGTCAAGCACCTTCGCAGATCATTTCAAAAAATGTTACTACAAGCATATTAGCGTAAGCATGCAATAAGGGTGAGAACGCCCAATTACCGCATTACCAGATTACCCAGTTACCATTCCTCCGCCTAATCCACGAATTTGTATTTTATGATGGTCCAGATGGCCTGCACTCCATCGCGCCAGCCGATCTTCTTGCCCTCTTCGTAGTCTCGGCCGCTGTAGGAGATCGGCACTTCATAGATGCGGTATCGTTTTCGCGCTACCTTGGCCGTGATCTCGGGCTCAAAATCGAATCGATTGCTTTTTAGGTTGATGCTTTTTAGAGCCTCGGCCTTGAATACTTTGTAGCAAACCTCCATATCGGTGAGATTCAAGTTTGTAAGCATGTTTGACAGCAGGGTGAGCAGGCCATTTCCCATGCGATGCCAGAAAAAATGAACCCGGTGCGCGCCGCCACCGATAAACCTGCTTCCGAACACAACATCTGCTCGGCCGTCGAGAATTGGCGCCAGCAACGTGTGGTACTCGCGCGGGTCGTACTCGAGGTCGGCGTCTTGCACCAGCAGAATATCGCCGGTGGCATACCCGATCGCCGTGCGTAGCGCCGCGCCTTTGCCCCGATTCACATCGTGGTAGTAGACCTTTACGTCCGGGTATTTCCCCTCAATCTCGTTCGCTAGCAGATCTCGCGTTCCGTCCTTTGAGCCGTCATCGACCAGTACAACCTCTTTTTTGATATCGACTGCGCGAACGCGCTCGAGGATTTTCACCAGCGTTGCGACCTCGTTGTAAACCGGGATGAGGACCGATAGTGTGAAGTCCTCGGGAGGGGGAGCAAGCCGCATTCTGGGAGTGGCGTGAGTCGACCCGGCCGGGGCGGCCGTATCTGCTCCCCGGGCTCTGTCGTTGGATGGGCTATCGGTCACGCGCGGTTTCTCCTGGCTTCAGCATATTGCTGGAACATTTGCAAAATAGTTCACGTATGTTATGTATATCGCATGTCCTCCTTTTGTTGGAATCTCATCGCATTATGATGAGGCCTGCTGCAGCCGTAACCGCGGTCGCAGCAGGTTTTCTTTTTTGCGACCCTGGTGACATCAACAGTGGAGGATGCGTTTAAAGACTAGCGATGAATGCCTCGAAAAGCCGCCGAGAATAGACATCATGTGGGGCGGTCTCTTCCGGATGGAACTGCACAGCGACCAGGAATTTACGGTCTGGCGCCTCAACACCCTCGATGACCCCATCTGAAGCGCGCGCTGTTACCACAAGGCAGGGTGCAACGTCCTTCAATGCCTGGTGGTGAAACGAATTCGTCTGCATCTCGCTTGAGCCCACGATCTCTCGAAGCTTCGTTCCTGAATCGATCGAGATAGAATGGCTGAACTCTCCGCGCGCCAGGTTCTGATCGCTCTGCCGATGGCTAAGGCACCCGGGCATTTCGGAAGGCAGATCCTGATAGAGCGTACCGCCCAGCGCGACATTCAGGGTCTGTGCGCCTCTACAGATACCAAATATCGAAATGTCGCGCTCCAACGCGAGCTTAATAATAGCGAATTCCGTCGAATCTCGGGTCTCATCCACCTCGTCCAGATTAGGATGTGGCTCCTCGCCGTATCGTTCTGGCGCAACATCCACACCGCCAGAGAGCATCAGCCCATCGATGGCATCGAGATATCGCTCCAGCACATCCCGCCGGTTCGCCAATTGTGGCGACAGGTTGGGGATGATGAGCGGCGCCGCTCCCGCCGCTTCGAGCGCCCGCGAATAGGCAGTGTTTAAAAACTGCCTGGCATTGACTCCTGGCGATGCCGGATTCGAACTGCATGTGACACCAATCAGCTTAGGCTTCAACCGTCGACGCTCCTTTTAACTTCAGACCTGCATCCATATATGCAGTTTTGCTTTTGCGAAGCCAAGCGATGGCGCCGATGCCAATCGCCATCATACACAGGCTGATAACATGTGTGAGTGTAAGATGGATTGAGGGCGAAATGTAGTCCGCGGTGCCGCCCACCCGGAAATACTCCACGATGAAGCGATAGAGGCCATAAAGTCCGATATAGGCAAGCATGATCTCGCCATCTGGCCTTCGAATCTTTTCCCAGCGGCAAAGAACAACGAAGAACAGGAGATTAAACAAGCTGCCGTAGATCTGTGTAGGATGGCTTGGAACGGTGTATACCACAGGGAATTGATTTGGGAATCGCTCGTCTGGAAAACGCATCGCCCAGGGCGCGGCGCAGGCGCCGCCATAACAGCAGCCATTCAGCAAACATCCAAACCGGCCGACGACGTAGGCTAAAGCCCACGACACAGCGCAAACATCGCCCATAGCCAGCACAGATAGCTTCTTGATTTTGCAGTAGCCGATGAGGTAGATAATGCCGAAGAGCATTCCGCCGTGCAGCGAGAGCCCCCCGGCCCAGATCTTGAGCACCTCTTCTGGATGACCCGCGTACGAACTCCAGTTGAGCGCCACAAAAACTACTCTTGCGCCGAGCAGTCCAAAGAGCAGCCCTGGAACAGCGAGATCGAAAACCGCATCGGGATGAATTTTGCGCGCTGAGCCTTCCGGCTCCGTCTCAAATAAGACGCCACATCGCCGCATCGCGCGCCAAAGCCCGAGCAGAAATCCGGCGACTATCAGAGTTCCATACGCGCGGATCGGAAATCTGCCGAGTTGAAAGAGTACAGGATGCATTAAGATCCGCTATTCTTGAGTGTTCGCGATGGTTTGGTAGCTGTCGTTCGATGGCGACGTGGATTTCGGTTCGCGCAGATAGTGATAGACGAGCAGAATGATGCTTATTGTGATCGCAGAATCGGCCATGTTAAAAATCGGCCAGTGAATAATGCGCGCATCAAAAAAATCGACCACATACCCCAGACGCACGCGGTCGATTAAATTGCCAACAGCGCCTCCTAGCGCAAGAGCAAAGGCGGAGCCAACCGCGATATCGTGCCTGCCTACGCGGAGATAGGCAAAAATCAGCGCGATAATCGCGACTCCAGCAAAGCAGGCGAACATCGTATTGCCATTCGATAGGAGCGACCAGGCGCCACCTGTATTGTGCGCGAGGGTCAGCTGGAATGCCTGCCCGATAATCGGCCGAGAATCGCCGAGATACATCGAGTTTACGATCCATCGCTTGCTATACTGGTCTGCAATGAACACCAGAGCCGCCACCAGGAAAAAATATGCGGGCCTGAGTCCGTCCTTCCGGGGTGCATTCATCTGTTGCGTATCGCCTTGTGCATCGGTTGTCTGGGTCATCTTAATACGCGTTCTGCTGTCTCTACCGTCATGGTTGCCCAGGGTATGGCACGCAGTCTCTCTTTCGGGATCGGTTCGCCCGTCACCTCGTCCAGGCCGTATACTCCAGCATTGAGCCGGGTCAATGCATCGCCTATCTGTACGAGCGTATCGGTAACATTAGCCTCTGCTGGAAACTCTCGCTCCAGATCAGCCAGAATCGCGGCCGTATCTCCATTTTCTGAGTTATCGGTACTGGAGTAGGCCGATTCATTAATGGTGTCCGCGGCTTCGCCAAGGGCTCCACTCCTCTGTTTCTGCCTCAGCGCCGTCAGCTTTACCTTGTACTCATCCAGCAATTTTCGATATTCAGCCAGGTCGAGATCCGTTCGTGCGATCTGTGTAGTCATCGAGGTCTCTTCTCTGCCCGGGAAGGCAACCGTTTAGCAGGGTGGAAACGGCGCAGTTAATATGCCTGCGCCGCTGTTCTGCGTACCCGGTTATATATACGCTATTGAAGCGCACCTGAGCAGCGAGCGCACAGGTCTGGATGATCCGGATTCGAGCCGGTATCGGTTTTAACTAGCCAGCATCTGGCGCATTTTACGCCTTCAGCCGGCCGACACTCTGCGGAGAGTCCCTCTCCGACAGAGAGTTGTACACTCGATACCAGGAAGAGCGATGGCAGCTGATCTGCGAAAGGCTGCAGGGCAGCGGCTGTGGCGGCATCGCCAGTGAGCTCCACATGGCTCTCAAGCGGGTTGCCGATCTTGCCGGCCTGACGGGCCTCCTCAAGCGCCTTCTTCACAACATCTCGCGCGGCGAGAACCGGCTCCCAGCGCTCGATGATGCCTGCATCTGGCACGTCCGCGGTCGGCAACTCGGCAAGATGCACGCTCTCGGGCTTGCGCTCGATTCGCAAATAGCCCCAGACTTCGTCCGCAGTGTGCACCAGAATTGGGGCCAGCAGCCTCGCAAGCGTTTCGGCGATGCGATGCATTGCCGTTTGAGCCGACAGGCGCTCGCGCGATTTCGGCGCAGAGGCGTACAGCCGATCTTTAAGCACATCCAGGTAGAAGCTAGAAAGCTCCACGCCAGCGAAGTTTAGCGCGGTCTGGTAGACTCGGTGGAACTCGTACCGCTCGTAGGCGGCCGACGAAACCTGCACCACTCTAGCAAGCTGCGCCAGGGCCCAGCGATCCAGATCGAGCATCTCGTCTTCAGCAACCGTATCTACCTGCGGATCGAAATCGTACAGGTTGTTGATCAGAAACCGGAAGGTGTTCCGGATACGGCGATACATCTCAGATACCTGCGCAAGCAGGTTGTCGCCACAGCGGGTGTCCTCCATAAAGTTCTGCGAGGCAACCCACCAGCGCACGATGTCCGCACCGTACTTTTCGACTACGGTAAGCGGGTTAACTCCGTTCCCCAGGCTTTTACTAAAAGCCACGCCGTGCTCGTCGAGGGTCCATCCGCTTGTTATGACCGACCGGTAAGGCGCAGCGCCCTTTGTAGCAACGCCGATCATGAGCGAAGAGTTAAACCAACCCCGGTGCTGATCGCCACCCTCTAGGTACATGTCTGCGGGCCAGGAGAGATCGGGCCACTGGGCGCTGTTCTCGAGTACGGCCCGGTTTGTTGAACCGGAATCGAACCATACATCCAGTACGTCGGTCTCTTTACGCAGCTTTTCTGGGCCGGCGCCGCAATGGGGGCAGGTGAAGCCCGCCGGCAGGATCTCCGTTGCAGAGTGGACATACCAGGCATCCGAACCTTCGCGCCGCACCAGCGCAACAACGCTGCCAACGCTCTCCTTCGTGAGGATATGATCGCCGCAGCTATCGCAGTAGAAGGCCGGGATACCCACGCCCCAGGCTCGCTGACGCGATACGCACCAGTCTGGCCGTCCAGCGACCATGTTCGTGATGCGGTTTACGCTCTCTTTTGGCACCCATGCTACCTGCTCGACCGCCTTCAGCGCCTTCTCTCGGAAGCCGTCGTGGTCGATGTTCATAAACCACTGAACGGTCGCGCGGAAGATAAGCGGACTATGGCAGCGCCAGCAGTGCGGGTAGCTATGTTCGTATTTGGAAGCGTTTAGCAGCGAGTCCGATTCGGCAAGCGCGCCGATGAGTGCGGTGTTCGCGGCGCTATCCCGGCGATCGCCGGCCGGGCTGATAACACGCAGCCCCTCGAAGCTCTGCCCATTCCACTCGCCAGCCTCTGCGGTGTACTTGCCGGCGGCATCTACCGGGTTAAGCACCTGCAGGCCGTACTTCAGGCCGGTATCGAAGTCCTCTTTACCATGGCCGGGCGCGGTATGAACCAGGCCGGTACCCGTATCCATAGTTACATAATCGGCGAAGAGCAGCGGAGAGGTGCGATGGAAGAGCGGATGTCTAAAGACGAGGCCCTCCAGCTCTTTGCCAGATACCGTCTTTACCGTCTCATAGCTCTCCACGCCCACGCTCTTCATCGCCGCTTCCACCAGCGATACTGCCAGCAGGTAGTAACCCGGCTCCTCATTTATTGTCGCTCGCACAACGGCATAATCGGCATCGGGATGCGCCGCAATGGCGAGGTTTGCAGGGATCGTCCAGGGCGTGGTGGTCCAGATTACCGCGAAGCAGTGCAGACCCTCTTCGAGGTCGCCATGCTCCGGCGGAGCCATATCCGGCATGTCGAAAACACGATGCGGATCTGCCCAGAGCGGGAAGCGCACGTAGATGCTGTTGGAAACGTGGTCTTCGTACTCAACTTCGGCATCTGCAAGCGCCGTTTCGCAGGTGCTGCACCACATTACGGGCTTGAGGCCGCGGTAGACAAAGCCTTGCTCCGCAAGCTCGCCAAAAACCGAAACGATATCGGCTTCAAAATCCTTGCTCATCGTCAGGTAGGGGTTCTGCCAGTCTCCCCGGATGCCGAGCCGCTGGAACTGCTTGCGCTGTGTATCGATCCACAGTGCGGCGTAGTCGCGGCATGCCTGGCGAAGGGTTACGCGATCTACAACCTGCTTCTTTTCACGAAATTTGCGCGAAACGGCGTTCTCGATCGGCATGCCATGGTTGTCCCATCCAGGCACGTAGGGAGAGCTGTAGCCCTGCATGGTTTTAACGCGGGTTACGAAGTCTTTCGCGATCTTATTGAGGGCGTGCCCCAGGTGGATGTCTCCATTGGAGTAGGGCGGGCCATCGTGCAGGATGAACTTGCCCTTCGGCGCGAGCTTGTCTACCGATTTGCGATAGAGATTCTGATCCTCCCATCGTGCCTGGATCTGCGGCTCTTTGGTCGGAAGCTGTCCGCGCTGCGGAAACGCACCCGGGTCCTTATCATTTAATGTTATGTTGAGCGTCGACTTATAGTCTCGCTTTACCACTGTTTCGTTTTTATCGTTATCTATCTGTGTCATCGTGTCGTCCTGAGGCGGCTATCAATAATCCGGATGGCGAAAAAAAAACGCGTCGCACAGAACATCCAGCATGTCCTGGCGTGGCGCGAAGGTAAGGCGACGGTTGGGCTCTGAAGCGATTTCTGCTCAGCTCGCAGCCGCCGCCTGCAGAATCATGATGCTGGCGGAACGCGTTCTATCGCTGCCTGCCACTCCGGAATTCAATCTGCATGGCGCGTATGTACTGTGCGCACACCTCTGTAAATCCAACTTCTTATCCTTAGCGGTCTCTGAAAGGGGCCGCTGCAGTAGGCATCCATACGAAAGATGCTATCCACTGATCAAATACTCCATCGTATTTCGAGCGCATGAAGCCTGCGGGCACGGTCATCGTAAGCTCGTAGCCCCGGTTCTTATAAATGCAAACCACCTGTCGGTTTTCTGCAGCAGGGTGCCCGGGTATGTTGAGCTTTGTGCGCCACATCCAGGCAGGCTTGCCGCCGAGCTTCGTTTTCACGCGCTCGGTAATCTGTCCATGGTCTATCTTCAGACCTATCGCGAACTTCTCCAGGTCTTCGTCTTTAACCGGCGCAGTATAGACGGTAACCGTCAGGTTAACCGTAAAATTTGATTCATCCGGGCCTAGAAATGCCGTTGTCAGCTTCGGCATATCGGTCTTGCGGTCCCAGCCAGCCGGCGGTATAAATCGGTAATGAAACTCTTCATTACGGTAGTACGCAGGAGCGGCTCCCTGTGCCGAAGAGCGCAGGCACGATACACATGTTGCGATAAACACAAGTGCAAGCACGCTGGCTGCGTTCCGCAACATGAATCCGAATCGATATCGCTGCATAACACTTCCTGTAAGAGCCGACTGCCGCACACTGAAACCTTCGTCTATTATACGTTAACATTGTAATGAGCGTCAACGCTGACGAAGTATCTGGAATAGAGCCATATCGATTCGCAGCAAGGCGCGTGTGCGGGGTATTGCCAGTGTGCGACAGAAGTAGATCCGGATACGTCAAAAAGGCCCACCTTAAATGTAAAGATGAGCCATTAGTTCTGACGCTATTTGTTGCTTTTGACTTTTATGCCCGGCGATAGATTTGCTATCTGTGCCCATGCCCAGACCTGCCACCGACACCACCCTGTCCTCCGGCTCCGCCGCCAGCTCCGCCCTGACCTCCGGCTCCGCCGCCAGCTCCGCCCTGACCTCCAGCTCCGCCGCCAGCTCCGCCCTGACCTCCGGCTCCGCCACCAGCTCCGCCCTGACCTCCGGCTCCGCCACCAGCTCCGCCCTGCCCTCCGGCTCCGCCGCCAGCACCGCCCTGCCCTCCGGCTCCGCCGCCAGCACCGCCCTGCCCTCCGGCTCCGCCGCCAGCTCCACCCTGACCACCGGCTCCGCCACCAGCTCCGCCCTGACCACCGGCTCCGCCACCAGCTCCGCCCTGGCCACCGCCTTCGCCACCGGCACCACCCTGGCCACCAGCTCCTCCGCCAGCACTGCCCTGCCCACCGGCGCCGCCATCACCTGGACCTCCACTTGGCACATGCTGTAAACCGTTGCCATTCCGTTTGGCTGTTCGCGAATTCGCCGATTTCGAAAGAGGTGTCTGCTTCGCCGCCTGCAATACTATGCTGTAAACCCCATCTTGTACTCGGTATGCGAAGGGCATGTTCGATGCCTTAAGCACAGACTTCAAAGCCTCTTGAAAGGGCACATTCTGAAGCTTTGCGGATACTACAACACGTTTCAGTGAAGGGTCAATCGTATAGTTAACCTTTTGCTGTGAGAACACATCACGAAGAACGGAGTATAGATCTTCGTTTTGTATCTCCATAGTAATGGGTGTCCCTAAAAATGTGTCTAGAGGAACCGGTGATTTCTTAGTATCGTCCGGTGAAGCCATGCCAGGAACAGCCATAAGCGATGCAGACAAGCATGAAAGAGCTGCGATGCATATTCGATAATGAGGGGAGGTCATATCTATATCCTTTTTGTAAGGGTACGTCACGAACGACAGTACGGGCACGATTGGATATTACTTTACGTATTGACGAATGTAGTTGCGGTATTTGTTCTGTGGCGCCCGAATGTTTAAATGTTCGGTTGCTGTATTATATTTAAATATCGCCGAACACGATGTTGCTTGAGGAGCAACACTGCACCCAGAGCGTGACCTCAAGGATTCGCGTCGTCACCCTGATCCGGGGTATTTTATTATATTCGCCAATCTTATCTTTGCACTTATCGGGAGCAAAGATTTGTCTGGCCGTCCTTATCATGTGATCCACCATCGTCGTCAAGGAGATCCAGGTGCGTTTCCCACTAGCTCTCGTGCGCTTAAGCGCGCTCACTTCGATTGCGCTTGCCGGCGTATCTGTTTACGCGCAGCAGCCGCCTGCTCCAGCTCCGAAATCACCAACGCCGACCCCGGCGCCGAAAACTCCGGCTCCAGCTCCTCCAACGGGTCCCGCAAAACCGGCAGACGCCAAGCCCGCGGAGACGAAGCCGCCCGTTAAACCGGGAACCCCAAAACCTTACAAAGAGGTTATCACGGCTGAAGCGAAGACCGAAAAGGGCATGTTCACGGTCCACCGCATCGACGATAAGATCTTTTTCGAAATTCCCGTTGGTTTACTGGAACGGGACATGCTATGGCAGACCGAAATCGCACAGACCGGTAACGGCGTTGGTTTTGGCGGCACGCATGTGGGCGAGAAGCTGATCAAGTTCACACGCCGCAACAACACGATCTATATGCGTGGCGTGAACTACAGCATCCGCGGCGATGGCAAAACGGCGATTCAGAAATCGGTCGATATCTCGAACGTCGCTCCTATCCTGGCTGCCTTCCCGGTCGAGGCCGAGGGAGAAGGCAAGGCTGCGGTCATCAATGTGACCCGCTTCTATCTCGATGATACCGGTCCTATTCCGGCTTCTGGGGCGCTCGGCGGCGGAGTCGATCCGACCCGCTCTTATATCGAGCGAGTAAAGGCGTACCCAGCTAACATCGAAGGCCATTCGGTGCTGACCCTGAGCCGAGGAGGGGCCGTTACGGCGGTTGCGCACTACAGCCTGGTACTCCTGCCAGAAAAGCCGATGTCCGGGCGCTTCTTCGACCAGCGCGTTGGATATTTCACCGAGGGCTTTTCCGATTACGGTACAGACGAGCATCGCGTTGTAGATCGTGAATTTGTGGCAAGATATCGCCTGGAGAAGAAGGACCCGAATGCTCGCATCTCGGACCCCGTTAAGCCGATTGTCTACTATGTGAGCCGAGAAGTTCCTGAGAAGTGGCGCAAATACATCAAAGAGGCCATTGAAGATTGGCAGCCTGCCTTCGAACAATCCGGCTTCTCCCACGCCATCATTGCGAAGGATGCTCCAACCGAGGCCGAAGACCCGAACTGGGATCCGGAGGATGCGCGCTACTCTGTAATTCGATGGGTAGCCGAGCCCATTGAAAATGCCATGGGCCCGCACGTGCACGACCCGCGCAGCGGCGAGATCCTCTCTGCACACGTCATCGTCTGGCACAACATGCTAAAACTGGCCGAGCAGTGGTACTTTGCACAGTGCGCCGATCTCGATCCTCGCGCCAAGAAACTGCCCCTTCCAGACGATCTGGAGGGCGAGCTTGTTCGCTATGTTCTCGCACATGAGGTCGGCCATACGCTTGGCCTGCGCCACAACCATAAGGCGAGCTCTTCGTACACAGTCGCGCAGCTTCGGGACAAGGCCTTCACCGAAAAGTTTGGCGACGAAGCGTCTATCATGGATTATGGCCGCTTCAACTATGTTGCGCAGCCGGGAGACAACGCCTACTTAGTTCCCAAGATTGGTCCTTACGATAAGTTCGCCATCGAGTGGGGATACACGTCTATCCCTGGCGCGAAAACGCCGAACTCCGAAAAATCGGTTCTGGATGCGATTGCCGGCCGCCAGGCCCTGGATCCAACCCTCCGGTTTGGTGGTGAGGATGCCATTGCGCAGGTTGACCCAACGGTTCAGATGGAGGACCTGAGCAACGACGCAGTCGCGGCAGGAACTCTTGGCCTCAAGAACATCGAACGAATTGTGCCGATGCTTATCCCCGCAACCACAAAGTTCGGCGAGTCTTACGATCAGCTTGCCGAGGTATATGGTCAGCTTCGGGGCCAGCGGCTGCAAGAGATGATGCATGTTGCAAAGCTTGTTGGCGGCGTTACCGAGACCCGTTATCACGCAGGTCGTGGCGAAGATGTGTTCACGCCCGTTCCGCGCGATAGGCAGATTAAGGCGGTTCAGTTCCTTGTCAAGAACGCCTTCTATGCGCCAACGTACATGTATCCGACTTCTATCATCAACAAGATCCAGATCACAGGCGTTACAGATAGAATTCTCGCCGAGCAGTCACTCTTCATGCTGCAGTTGCTGAGCGACAGCCGCATCTCGCGCCTGCTCGAGAAGCAGACGACGAGCAAAACGCCGACCTACAAGGCATCCGAGCTTGTTGCGGACGTTCAGACTGGCGTTTGGGCTGAACTCGATAGCAAGACACCCGTCATCGACATCTATCGCAGAAATCTGCAGAGGGCCTATCTAAAATCGATACAGCCGAGATTGATGCCTGGAACAACCACACAAAACGACCTTCGCCCCATTCTGCGGGCATCGATTATCTCGCTGAAAGGCAAGGTAGCTGCTGCGCTCGCGACTACGAAGGATGACTCAACGAAACTCCACCTGAGCGATTGCGCTGTGCAGATCGATGGGATCCTCAACCCGAAATTCGCGCCAGCGGATGCTTCCGCTTCTCGCACAGTGTTCAGCATGTTCGCTCATCTGGATGAGATGCTGCCGGAAGCGCGTAAGGCAAGCGCATCCTGCGATCTCTGCACCGAGAATCGATGGATCGAAAACCTGCTTGGAGAAGTCCACAACTTCCTGACAAATTCGCCTGCCAATTAGGCGCACTTTCTCCCTCTCCCCGCTTGCGTGGGAGACTGGGGGGTCGCCTGCCGCGCCGAGGAACGAGGATGCAGCGGTAGGAGGGTGAGGGGCCGTACATCAACATTGATTCTGGCACTGCCAGGTTAGGAGACTTATCAAATGAATCTACGTACTTCAATAAGAATTGTTCTTGCTGCGGTCGGAGCATTAGCGCTCGGCGTGGGCCAGGTTCGTGCGGATGTTGCTGCGCCCAAGCCCACGAAGGAGATCATGGCGGCGGCAACGGCCGAAGCCAAGAAGCAGCAGAAACCCGTCATGGTGATTTTCCACGCCACATGGTGTGGCTGGTGTAAGAAGCTTGAAGCAGTGATGGATCGGCCCGAGTTCAAGCAGATGTTCGAGGCGAACTACGTAATGGTTAGCCTCGACGTGATGGAGAACGGCCCGAAAATCGCCGAAGCCGAGAACCCAGGCGGAAAAGATCTGATGGCGAAACTTGGTGGCGAGAAATCCGGACTGCCTTTTTACGCCTGGATCAACCCTAAGGGTAAGAAGCTCGCCGACTCGAATGCGATGCCGAAGGATAGCAATATCGGCTACCCCGGTGAGCCAGCCGAGATTGAGACCTTCATTGGTCTCATCAAGAAGACCGCGCCAAACTGGAGCGAGGCCGACCTAAAGACGCTTCACGATTACCTTGTAGAAAACGCGCCAAAGTCAACGGGCGCAGCGCACTAACCAAGCAATTGCGTGAATAACTGATACTGCAAAATGCCCGGCGACCTTCGCCGGGCATTTTGCGTACGGGTGGACAGCACTGCAAGTACCAACCATCCGGTAGGCAACCTATCCGTCCCTCTCCCTCGTCCCTGCTTCCTACTTATCCTTCGGATTGATTCCAATGCCGCGTTTGTCCGGATAGGCCGGGCGATGCGGTGGTGTGTACGGATGCTGTTTCAGCTCCGATAGCATCTCTTTGATCGCGGCATCAAGCTGCGGGTCTCCGCCATCTGTCATCAGGCTGGGATCGTCGATGACTTCGATATCCGGCTCAACGCCATTGCCTTCGATGCCCCATGTGCCGTTTTTCTTGTAGAACCCGAATGTCGGCGCAGTTACGCTGCCGCCATCAATAAGGCCCGGGTTGCCGGAGATGCCGACCAGCCCGCCCCATGTGCGCATGCCGATTAGCTTGCCGAGTTTCATTTCGCGGAAGTACCAGGGGAAGGCGTCTCCACCGGATCCGGCCTGTCCGTTGATGAGCATGCACTTAGGGCCCTGATGCGAGATTGGAGGCCAGGTCCAGTCCAAACCATCACGAACAGCCCAGTAGTTGGTCGCAGGCCGGTTCAGCAGTTCGATGAACCTATCCGGAATCTGTCCGCCGCCATTCCATCTCTCGTCGATAATGAGAGCATCCTTGCCGGTTTGACCCATAAACTGGCGAACCAGGTCGGATTGACCGTCTCCGCCAGTATTGGGCACATAAATGTAGCCAACACGACCACCGGTTTTCTGCGCAACATACGCACGATTTTTCTCGATCCACGCGCGATATCGCAGTGCGGTTTCGCTGCCGATCAGGGTTACTGTGGTGTCGATCGCGGTGGTGTCCAGTTTTGGCTGTTTACTCACGGTCAATGTCACCGTTCTGCCGGCAAGACCCTGGAAGCCTGCCCACGGATCCTGGGTGATATCCAACGGGGTACCGTTAACGGCGAGCAGATAGTCGCCCACTTTTACCTTTACGCCGGGTTGGGCGAGCGGGCCGCGAGAATCAATATCCCACGGGGCGCCAGTGATGATTTTCACAATTCGATAAGCGCCATTCTCGAGGGTGAAATCTACTCCGAGCATACCCACGGACATTGACGGTTCCGGCGCAACATCCCCACCGGAATAGTAGGCGTGGCCCACATTGAGCTCCGAGATCATTTCGCTGATAACATATCCCACGTCGGACCGTGTCGCACAGTCGTCTAGCATCTTCGCATACTGATCATGCACAGCCTGCCAGTCAACATGGTGCATGTTGGGATCGTAGAAGTAGTCTCGTTCGATGCGCCAGGAGTCATCGAATAACTGGCGCCACTCCGCCCTGGGATCGATCATCGTCATCATGCCTGCTGTGCTTACGCTCTCGCCGCTTGCGCCCGCAGAGGCATCCTGTATCGTTGCGCTCTGCCCACGCACCACCAGCAGCTTCTTGCCATCAGGTGAGATGTCGAACTCAGTAGCGCCGGGAACAACCGCCTTCTCCAGATGCGTTTCGTCGGTAAGGTCGAACACTCGAATTCCCTGATCAGATTCCGTTCCCGGCGCGCCTAATCGGGCGTAAACGATCTGGTTGCGGTCGTTGAAGCAGATGCGGCCAAATCGACCCGCCTTTACGGGAATGGGAATCACACGCTGCTCAAATCCTTCGAAATCGATAGTCACCGGCTTTGGTTTGGTATCGGCAGGCTTCTCTGGCTTGCCGGCATCGGCTTTGGCGCCCCCACCCACCACGGATTTGGCTCCAACTCGTGTCGCCTGGAAATCAAGAGTAGTGCCCTGTACCTTCACTTTGCCATTAATAACGCCGTTGTCGATTTTGGCTGTGATGCTTGCCTCCTGACCCATCACTGTCACAGAGAGGTTGATTTCCTTTGAGGCAGGGCTGTAAGTTCCGGTTACGCTTCCGCTGCCCTGATTAGAATCGATCGTGCCTGTAATAGCGTTGCCTGCGCCCAGCTTCAGGTTCAAAGTGAATGTTACGGGTCCGGCTGTTCCCTTCCACTCGCCAGTAACTTCGTCATCGTCTGTTCCCACCGGTTTGAGCTCCAAACCTGCGTCAACCCGGATGCCTGTTGTTGGTTTCGCGGCGCTCTTCGCAGCCTCTTCGTCGCTCGATGGCAGGAAGGGTGAGGCTATATCGGCACGCAACGGTGCGGCCAGCAGAGTATCCGTGGCGCTGTAGATCCAGGTAGACCCGAAATCGTCGTATTGAACGTTTTCGAAGTTTCGGTTGCTGCTAAAACAGATCCAATCTCCCTTACGATCGAACGTTGGTGAGTTGTCGTTGAACATACCGCTCGTTACCTGCGTGGTCTTGCCGGTTTTAACGTTGTAGATCCAGACGGCAGACGTAGTTGAGCGAGAGTTCTCAGACTTAGCATAGGTGAGCCAGGCGTTATCCGGTGACCAGCTTACATCTCTGTGCGACGCCTTGGGATCGCGATCTACAAGCTTAGTAGCCCCTGAAGCAACTGAACAGAGGTAGATACCTCCGGTCTTATCACTAAAAGCAATGCTCTTCGAATCCGGCGACCAGATTGGATTGTATCGGAAAGTCTTTCCCTCGTGCGTCAGTTGTCTAGCTGAACCTTTGCCATCCGACGGGGTCACGTAGAGCTGATATTCACCAGTTGCATCTGAGAAGTAGGCGATCCACTGACCGTCTGGGCTCCAGGATGGGTCGCGCTCCGCAACGCCAACCGTGTGGGTTAGGTTGCGTGGAGAACCGTTCTTTGCCGGAAGAGTCCATACGTCTCCACGCGCTTCAACAACAACCCGTTTGCCGGATGGTGAGATGCCGAACGCGTTAATGAAGCGTGACACGTCCACGAGAGTCGATCTTAGCCCGCTTCTGTCACCGGGGACCGTCACCGAAACAGCATGCGATTTCTCAGTTGCGAGATCAAGGAGATCCAGCGCTCCGCCGTGCTCATAAACGATTTCGCCGGCGCCGTTGTTGGGACCTATCCCGGGCCATTTGATATCGTAATCGGCATAATGCGTTACCTGGCGGCGCTTGCCGGTGGGCATGTCGTACCGCCAGATGTTCAGCCGGTGCTCAGGCCCGCCATCGGAGAGGTAGTAGACGGTAGTGCCATGCCACATCGGCAACGTGTCCGTGCCTTCCCAGTCTGTAATTCGTTTCGCCGTCTTCTTCTCAAGATCGAAGAGCCAGATATCCTGTGCCCATCCGCCACGATAGCGCTTCCACGTGCGTGTGTTGGTGGAATCGGGAGTGTAAGCCATCAGCTTGCCGTCGGGGCTAAACGCCGCATCTCTGCCATACGGCACCGGTATCTTTACCGGCATGCCGCCAGTCGACGATACGGTATAGAGCTGCGAAGTGCGCTCCTGGCCGGACGAAAAGTTGTTTGAGAATAGTAATCTGCCGTCGGGCGTCCAGTTGCACAACAGATCCGCTGCAGGGTTGTGGGTTACTCGCGTAGGAACGCCCCCTGAGACGGGAATCGTGTAGATATCCGGGTTGCCATCGTAGTTCGCGGTAAAGGCGATGGTCGCACCGTCCGCGCTGAACTTTGGCAGCATAACTCTGCCGGGAGGGCTAGTTACGGGCGATGCAAGTCCGCCGGCGCGCGGCACGAGCCAAAGTTTGTTAGCGTATACAAACGTTATCGAGGTGGCGCTCAGCGCTGGATAGCGCATCATTCCCGCTTGTGGCTTAATGGGGCCGGGAGCGGGCGCAGCCAGAGAGACCAGGGCCGGCAGGCCCATAATGGCGCCAGCAGCAATTGTGCGCGCCTTCAAACAGAACATGTGCATACGTAGCTCCAGGATACTTCTCCAATTGTAGGTAACGAATCGTAAGATAAAGACACAGACAAAACCGGGGACTGGTATTCCTGTCCCCGGTTTTGTCATATAATCGAGATTACGACACCAAAAGCGATTCGGTGTCATTTGTTCCTGTGTAAACCCGAACAATTAGGTTGTCGTGTATCTCACATCGTCGGATGTGCGCCTCTTGGCCAAGATTCGATTGTGCCCGTAACGCACGCCGTGACCAAATTGCATATTTGCCCGTGGCTGAACGCGCAGAAGTCCGCCCGGGTTCATCGCTCTCGGAGTCGGGCTTGCCAGTTGGGATACTTTGGCGTGAGCCTCTTCTTTGATTGCGGTTACGGTGCGCTGGCTGTGTTAAGCTCCTCAATTGCCGCCGCATCCAGTTCCAATCGGGTGGCTGCGGTTAGATCCTTCAACTGTTCGAGAGATGTTGCCGAAGCGATTGGCGCAGTTAACCCCGGCCTGGCGATGAGCCATGCAAGCGACACCTGCGCCGGAGTTGCGTTCAGCCGCGCCGAAACGCTGTCCAATGCCGCAAGAATGCGGTAGCCGCGCTCATTGAGATACTTCTTGGCGCCTGCGCCGCGTGCGCTCTTGCTCAGGTCGTCTTCGCCCCGGTACTTGCCAGTAAGGAATCCGCTTGCGAGGGAGAAGTACGGAATTACGCCGATGTTCTCCTTCACGATCACGGGCTCCAGATCGGTCTCATACGGCTCGCGGTCGGCCAGGTTGTAGTGGGGCTGAAGGCTCTCATATCGGGTATATCCATTCGCCTTGCTTACATCTATCGCAGCCTGCAGCCGTGCGCCGGAGTAGTTCGATGCGCCAATAACGCGCACCTTGCCCTGCTTCACCAACTCATCGTAGGTTGCGAGAGTCTCCTCCAGCGGAGTCTCTTCATCGTCGCGATGCGACTGATAGAGATCGATATAGTCGGTCTGCAGGCGCGTCAGGGATGCCTCCACGGCAGACTGGATGTAAGCTCGAGAGAGCCCTTTTTTGTCCGGGCCCATCTCAATGCCGACCTTGGTGGCGAGGACGATCTTATCGCGATTGCCCCGGCTCTTGATCCAGGAACCGATGATCTTCTCCGACTCACCTCCCTCATTTCCTGGCTTCCAGCGGGAGTAGACGTCTGCAGTATCGATAAAATCGAATCCTGCATCAACGAATGCATCGAGAAGCTCAAAGGAGGTCGCCTCATCTACGGTCCAGCCAAAGATATTGCCGCCGAACATCAGTGGGGCGACTTCTATGGAGGAGTTGCCAAGCTTGCGTTTTGTGGTCATGAAAAGTGTCTCCCAGGAAGTATTTTCAACTATATAGATCGAATTAATAGAGTAAACGCTTCAGAGAGCGGTTCCAGTTCATTATGCTATACTTTGAACATTATGAACCGTACGTTAACCCTTGTCTTTGAGACCATTCATTTTCTTGCTCTCGCCCTCTGGATCGGCGCCCAGGCCACTGTTCTTGTCCTATTCAGCTCTGGGGGAGTACCAGCCCTTTTTATGCAGCGGGAGCGCGCCCTTGTTGAGCTCTGGGGCCTCATCATGGTGGCCGTTCAGTGGTTGATCAGGCGGCGATTTTCAGGAAGCCGTAAGCTCTACCTGATGGATGGCGTAAGGGCCCTACTCACGTTTACCGCTTTGTTCGCAGGCGAGTACATTAAGTACAGCTCTGGAGCCAGCAAGACGCTCTCCATCACCTCCGCGATTATTCAGAAAAGCGGCGGAGAGATGGTGCTGATTGGTGCCCAGATAGGGCTGCTTGCGGGTGTGTGCGCGATGTCTATCGATCTGCTGATGCGGCCGATGGTTCCTGCCCCTGCTCGATCAGCCGAGCCCATCAAGACTGCTGCGAACACGAAGGCTGCCTTCGTAAAACCGCCAAGGGGAACGAAGAAGCGATGACGTCTGAGCCAAATCGCAAGCCCCCGAGAGCGCCTTTTGCCGAAGAGCTTGAGCGTGAGCTTATCGCGATCGTCGGCAGAGAGGCCGTGCTCACCTCGGAAGTAGACCTTCGAGCCTACGACTGCGACGCCTACGCGCCGGAGAAACGTTACCCAGATGCGGTTGTGCTGCCCTCCGACACGGCACAGGTTTCACGCATTGTGAAGCTGTGCTGCCGTCTGAAAATCCCGTTTACACCTCGTGGCGCTGGCACCGGTCTCTCCGGTGGAGCTACCGCCATAACGGGCGGCGTGATCATCTCTCTTATACGACTCAATAAAATTCTCGAGACGGATATTCCCAACCGCCGCATGACAGCGCAGGCCGGGTGCGTCAACGTCTATCTCACGAAGGCGGTTAAGAACGACGGGCTGCACTACGCGCCCGATCCCTCCAGCCAGGGAGCCTGCACGGTTGGCGGGAATGTGGCCGAAAACTCCGGCGGGCCGCATACGCTGAAGTACGGCGTAACCACCAACCATGTAACCGGTGTTACCATGGTTTTGCCGGATGGTGAGGTCGTAAAGCTCGGCGGCAAGCTTGAGGATACGCCGGGGCTCGATCTCGTGGGGCTAGTGGTGGGCTCGGAAGGCACGATGGGTATCGTCACCGAGGTGATCATTCGCCTTACACCGCTGCCTCAATCGGTTCGTACGCTGCTTGTTATCTTCGAGACGGTGGATCAGGCTTCACAGACCGTTTCCGACATCATCGCGGAGGGAGTGCTTCCTGCTGCGCTTGAGCTGATTGATACGTTTATTGTTAAGGCCTGTGAAGACGCGTTCCACCTTGGCTTTCCACTCGATGCCGAAGCGGTGCTCATTATAGAGGTCGATGGCCTGGAGGTCGGGCTCGACGAGGAGGCGGCGCACGCAGCCGAGATTGCGAATAGGAACGGCGCGCGTGAGGTAAGGCAGGCGAAAACGGAGCTTGAGCGGGCGCTTCTGTGGAAGGCGCGTAAGCAGGCATTTGGCGCTCTCGGCAGACTTGGCAAGAGCATGGTGACGCACGACGGTGTTATTCCGCGTACGCGCCTGCCAGAAGTGCTGCGCGAGGTTCGCGCCATCGCGCTTCGGCATGGGCTTGAGGTTGGCAATGTCTTTCACGCAGGGGATGGAAATCTGCATCCGAACCTGATGTTTGATGAACGCGATGCCGAACAGATTCGGAATGTGATGCATGCAGGCGAGGAGATTTTGAAGCTCTGCCTGGAAGTAGGCGGCTCTGTTACTGGCGAGCATGGCATCGGGCTGGAGAAGATGGATGCCATGGCATGGCAATTCTCTGAGGCCGATCTCGAGCTGATGGAGAAGATCAAATCGGTCTACAATACCAGTGAACTGTGCAACCCGGGCAAGATCTTCCCAACCGCGAAGCGCTGCTGGGAGACGGAGCACGGACCCCGAATGGTGAAGGCTGCCGGTAGAGGCGTCGCTGTCTGATGGACGAGGCATCAGCGCCAACCTGGAAGTGCTTAGGCGCCTCGGTTCAGGGGACCAGCCATGCAAAAGTCGGCATGCCCTGTCAGGATGCGCACAGTTGGAAGCTGCTGGATGATGGCACTCTGATAGTTGCCGTGGCCGATGGCGCAGGATCTGCGCCACATAGCGAAATCGGAGCCAGAGCCGCAGTATCGGCAGCGGTAGCCTATTTCCAAACTTACGTTGATGATGCATACACAGCCAACAGTGCGTCTAATCATCTAACCTACGCGTTGGATGCTGCACGCGAAGCGGTGATCGCCGAGGCCGATAGACTCGGCTGCGAAGTGAGGGAGCTTGCATCAACTCTGATCCTGGTGCTGGCCACTCCGACGGAGGTCTGGGCGCAGCAGACAGGCGATGGGGCAGTAGTAGTTCGGTGCCTCGATGGCTCGCTGATCGCTCTGACCTCCCCACGCAATGGTGAATACCCGAATGAGACCACCTTTCTCACTTCGGAGGATGCGCGAGACGAGGCGCAGAACGTAATGATCCCGTACTCATCGGATTGTCTGGCGATTTTCACCGACGGACTTCAGCCCATTGCTCTCAACCTGGCCAATGGCGAGCCGCACGCACCGTTCTTCGAGCCGCTCCTCCAGTTCGCATCGCAGGTGACGGATCCGAGTTCCGGAGTCGAGCAATTAGAGAAGTTTCTCTCGTCGCCCAGAGTCGCGCAGCGCACCGATGACGACCTCACCCTTGTCCTTGCCGTCCTGCAAAAGTAATCACTCTTCGTTGTTTCTAATTGCCGTTGCTGAACAGAGGCGCAGATGCAGCTTCTTCGCTACTCCAACCAGATGCCGCTCGAGTTTACCCCGGAGCTTAAGCTTGGCGGCGGCGGAGAGGGCGTGATCTATCGCGTCCGCGGCGAACGGTCTCAGTCGGCAAAGGTCTACCATAAGCCATCCGCGGAGCAGGGTGACAAGCTGCTTGCGATGTTCAAGCATCCTCCGGACGACCCGATGCAGGATATAGGACATGCCTCCATTGCCTGGCCTGTAGACCTGCTGACGTCGCCCGAAACGAACGAGATCGTCGGTTTTCTGATGCCTTTTGCTTCCGATACGTTTCGAGCAATGGATCTGTTCGTGCCCCGATCCCGCCTCGAAAAGTGCCCCCTATTTACCTATCAGTACCTGCATCGCACTGCCCGCAATATTGCAGCAGCAATGGATGCGCTGCACGCTTCAGGCGTGGTCGTGGGGGATGTAAACGAATCGAATATGCTCGTTACTCGCGAAGCGCTTGCAACCATGGTAGATACCGACTCGTTTCAGATTCGGGATAGCTCTGGAAAGCTGTACCGCTGCGGCGTCGGCAAGCCGGAGTTTACGCCTCCCGAACTACAGGGATTCAATCTGCGAGAGGTAAATCGCACGCCAGAGCACGACCGGTTCGGGCTCGCCGCGCTGATCTTTCAGCTACTGATGGAGGGCGCCCACCCGTTTAGCGGCCAGTATCATGGCGAAGGCGACCCGCCTTCAATTGAGTCCCGAATAAAGGAGGGAGAGTTTCCCTTCGGCAATGCTTCCGGCAGTTATTCGCCACCGCCCAATGCGCCTTCTTTCGAGATCCTCAATCCTGCCCTGCGTGAGCTCTTTATCACCTGTTTTCAAGCCGGGCACGTTAACCCTGCTAAGCGGCCATCGGCCTCGCAATGGTATGTGGCTCTGCAGGCAGCGGAATCGGATCTGAAGAAGTGCCGAAAGAACAGTCAACATCGATATGGAGCGCACTTGAAGCGCTGCCCCTGGTGCGAGCGGGCCGAAAAACTCGGCGGCAGAGACTATTTCCCGTCCCGGCTCGCGCTTACCACCGGGGCGCATTTAAAGAAGCCAGCGCTAAAACAGACTCCGTTGCCCGCAGTCGCTGCCTCATCCGGTAGAAGGACGTCACACAGTTATGTAAAGCGGTCAGGTTCGTTCTCTGCACGCGTGAATGATCTGTTGGATCGATGGGATAGATCGATGGCCGATACTCCCGCACGTCACGTCAGTTTTTGTGCCTTTGCAGGAGCGCTGGTTCTAGGCGCAATCCGGCTTGCTTCAAACAGATACTTGCTATCGATGCACAGCTGGATGAAGACCATACCTGCCATCACCGCGCCGGGCGGGCTGCGCTTCGCTGTCGCCAGCCTGGCTTGCGGTTCGTTCGCAGCGCTCTTTGCTATGTACACGTGGCGTCGCTGGAATTAGTTAGGACGATGCGTTAGATGATCGAGGATGTCTTCGGCACAATTGTTCTTTCACTCGCTGGTCTTGGCGCGCTAACCATGTTTGGCGCGGGCCTGTTTACCTGCATCGAGATGCTATCCGGAATCTTCGCCTGGACGGCAGTGCCGCCATTTATCGGCTGGGCCGTCATTGGCGGGTTGCTTGGCGCCTTCTACGGCTCAGTTCGCAGCCTAAAACTCCGTCGTCGCAGCTCCGAACAGATCAAGCACATCCTGATTGTTGCCGCTCCCGTTCTGCTTACGCTGCTAATTGTTGGCGCATTGGCAATCCGACGATAGCTGACAAGAGGGAACAGGAATCTGGGAAGAGTGTCATTCCCTCTTCCCTAAGCCAACCCTCTCAAATACTCCACCACCTGCGTGTGCCCCCAATGGTTCGCATGGCCGATGCCGTTCCCTCCATACAGGTCGTCGGTGATCGAGGGATCGGCGGTACGGGAGATCAGAAACTTGATGAACTCCAATCTGCCATTCTGCGCTGCCAGATGGAGCGCAGTAATGCCCTCACCATGCGTTGGCCCTCCGAACGTAGCCTTCTGGTTTACATCCGCGCCATGATTGATGAGCCATTCGGCGGTACCAATATCGCCCGATCCAGCCGCAACCCAGGTGAGCGCCGTGCCTCGATACGGATTTCCGTTGATGTTGGCGCCTTGCTGAAGAAGAAACTCCATCGCTTCTATTCGTCGGCTTTTCGCCGCATAGACGAACGCCTCATCCAGAATCTCCTGAGGATTGTCCGATGGCTGCCATACCGGAAAGCCCGAGTGTGGCCGATAGAAGCCCCGATGCGCGCCAGCCTCTGCTTTTAATTTGCCATCGGCATCGAAAAGAGATCGCATCAGCTTCATATCGCCGGTGCCGGCCGCGGCGCGGAGGTTGAATGGCGCCAGTGAGTAGCTTGCTAGCAGATCCGCAACGTCACGGTTTCCCCAGAACAACGCCGCAATTAAGGGCGTTCCGCCATCGCCGTGCGCGGATCCATCCGGCTTCGCGCCTGCCTCCAGCAGTATCTTCGCCAGCTCAGCCTGATTGCTGTATCCCGCCTGATGCAAGGGGGTCCAGCCCCGAACGTTTGCTCGGTTCACATCGGCGCCTAATGAAATAAGCAGCGAACTGCCAGCCGTGAATCGGCATGCTCCGGCCAGATTGAGCAGCGAGTTTCCATTGGTTCCAGCCGCTTGCGCCAGAGACCCATCGCCGAGAAGAAGTTTGCGCAGCGTCTCGATGTCGTGCTTTTCGATCGCCTGAAAGGCGAGCAGAAACGGCTCCGTAGCCGATCCATCTGCCAACTGGCGTAAATGCGCCTTGAATTTTGCCCAGGTTTCGAAGCCATGCTCGCGTGCCGTTACGAGCCGAGCATCGTCGAGAGTGAACTCATGGTCGAAAATATCGGCATCCGCCGATGCGCTGAAAAGTGGGTGGCTGTTGCGTATCTGCGTTGCGGCAGCAGGCAGGCGGGAGGCGAACTGGCTCAAGAGCCCATCCACACGGCCATCAAAATAGTCGCTATCGGTATGAAACGGACGCATCCGTGAAGCGTTCGCACCCTGAATGGAATCCACGTAGGACTTCAGCTTCACCCAGGAGGGAAAGCCCAGCTCACATGCGAGAACGTACTGGGCATCTGCCAGTTTGATTTCGATCGGGTGATTGGGCTTTACTGCTTTCAGCCGCTCGAGAGTGGGGCTATCGCCAGACACGAGAAGCCGATGAAGTTGCTTCGCGCGATTGCGCAGGTTTTCGATGCTGGGATGTACGGGCAGCGATGATTCGGCCGAAGTAGTAACAGATGTCATGCTAGGATGACCTCCTTTCGCGTAACCTGGCGTCCGCAAGCATCAGGTGGAAAGAAGGTTCAGGTAACCCAAGCGAAATCTGGTTCAGGTGGGCTTTGCCCTCTCCGCGGACTGGCTGCGCCCTGCGCGCAGTAAAAATAGCATACCACGCGATGCCGCGAAATAGATGCATCCAGTGGGCACGAATCTGCACTTCATTCGGCGCTAACAATTGGGCTCATTGGTCTTGTCGAATCCGCGGCTTCGGCGCAAGAAGGGAACTGCCTATTCGTCGACTTTACAATTTCTACGACACTCAAGCGGATAATCAGTTTGAAACTGTAACGCGACGTATATCGGATTGGTCTAATGTAATTGAAAAGCGAAAAGTTGACCTGAGGAAGATAGGCAACGGAGAAATATCATGCTGACGGGATCTGCTTATCCCATGACCGTTTTGCTGCTCGTCATCACTGCCGCAGTGATCTTTTTCGTTCCGAGCACCGCTCAGACCATGGACGAAAACGGCCCCAAAATACAAGCAACGGCCCCGGATGACCCGCTGGATGCGCAATTGATGGACGCGTTAAGGAGACGGGACGACCATGAGATTAAGGCGCTCTTGGATCAAGGCGCGAACATTGAATATCCGCGAGCAAATTATCGCAGCACTCCGCTGATCGACGCATCCGAAAAAGGATTGATTGAAACCGTAAAGCTTCTGGTAAAGTGGGGCGCTAAAGTCAATCCGAAAGGCGCCTTTCACGGGGTGACTCCGCTGACGCAGGCGGCTCTCAACGGACATCTTGACGTCGTCGTCTTCCTGATCCAGCATGGCGCCGACGTCAACGCGAACCGTACCCAGCATGGACATGCAGGTTATCTCGTTAGCGAGGGAATCGGACCTCGAAACCCAACGCCACTCGGTTCGGCTGCACTGGAAAGTCATACGGAGGTTGTCGAGTACCTGATCCGGAAAGGGGCCAAGGTGAACTACCAGGACGGCAGTTCCTACACCCCGTTGATGTGGGCATGTGCAGTTTCCGCCAACCCGGAAACGGTCAGCGCGTTGCTGAGCCATGGCGCGGATGTCACTATCAAAACAGACCTTGGTGATACTGCCAGAAATATGGCGCTGGCACGCAAAGCCACTCGGATCATTGCCCTGCTCGATGCATCGAAGCCAAGATAAGGCTTGAATCGCTGCTTTTATCTTGTGTCCGGACGGCGCGGTTCTTGAATGTACAGCAAGCAGGGCCACCACCAATTCATTGTCTTTGAATCCGCACAACGCTAACCTTGTTCGAGCGTATAATCCAGTCATTGCGTTCGTGTGTTATAATTGCGTGCTTGTTGCACTTAAATTGTATAACCTATTAGGGCCTACTGCCGGGCACTATCAAAAGGGACCTCATCTATGTCTATGCGAACTCCATTTAAAACACTTATCGCTGCGGGGCTGCTTCTCATTGTAATACCGGCTTGGGCGCAGCAGCCCGTGCCAAAGGTGACCAAGGCGAACATCGCGCAGGCGGACCTCTTTATTGCGATCTCATCGGGCAATGTAAAGGCCGCCGGAGCGGCGCTCAAGGCAGGCGCGGACCCCAACAAGCCAACCAATATCGATTTCACCCCGCTCTACTTCGCCAGAACCGTTCCAATGGTCAATCTCCTATTGACCCACGGCGCCCTTATCAACAAGGTAACTACCCGCGGATCGGCCCTGACCGGCTGTCTGCTTCGGGGCGACGACAAAATGGGAATGTATCTGCTGGATAAGGGCGCCAGACCGAACCTTGTAACGCTCGACGGAACGACCGCGCTAATGAACGCCTCTCAATCGGGACTTCTAACCTCATTGAGCCGTCTGCTGAAGATGAAGGCGGACGTTAATGCAAAGAATGCGGACGGCGCTACGGCATTGACGTATGCAGCCAGAGCGAACCAGATAGAGGCAGCGAAACTTCTGCTCGGAGCGGGCGCAAAGGTAAACGACTGGGATCGAATGATGAGAACGCCGCTTCACTACGCCGCATTGCGTGGTTATAGCGAGATGGCACAACTGCTTATCTCCCGTGGAGCTTCCGTTAAGGCAAAAGATGCTCACGGTTCAACACCACTCCATCTGGCAGCACGGTACATGGGCGACGTGAAAACTGTTCAGGCGCTGCTCTCAGCCGGAGCGGATAGGAGAGCCAGAGACACGTACAGCAAAACGGCGTACGAACTGGCATCGCGACGTGGAAACGACTTAGCTGCACACCTGGTTGCATCGCCATCCTCAGTTGTTCCCGCAGTTCAAAGAAGTGATGATCCCGTCATGATCTCTTCCGCGGTCCGACCAGCTATGAACCTAATTCAGCGAAGCATGAAGGTGAATTTCGAGAGCTCGGGCTGTGCCTCCTGCCACCACTACGGGCCAGGCATGGTTGCCTTTAGCGAAGCCATTCGGCATCGGATGCCTATAGACCGCAGTGTTTACGACGCATACATCAAGAAGATGGACGTGGTTGCGAAATACTCAGCGCCAGCCTTAAGCGCGGCGTTAGTCGATCCTAAGTGCGCGAAGTTGTTGGATATGACCGTGGACGCTGAGCTTCCTCCGTACGTTGTGGCTGCAATGCGAGTTTGTGGAGTTTCTGGCAATAAGGCGCTTGAGGATACCGCTCTACTCTTCGGCCGGGATCAGAGCTCGGACGGGCATTGGGACGGCGGTCAACGCGGGACGATGCAGCACAGCGACGTTACCAACACCGCGATTGTCCTAGACGCCCTGAACGCCTATTGGCCAAAGGAGAAGATGGCAGATCTCCAAGGCCGTAAGACAAAGGCGAAGGCGTGGGTGTTAAAGATTAAGCCTTCGTGCGACGAGGATCTAGCGGCGCGAATTCTGGTGCTCAAGGAGACGGGCGCCGATCAGCAACAGATCGCTTCGGCTGTAGAATTTCTTGGCAAGGCGCAGCGCAAGGACGGAGGCTGGGGCTTGCCCAGTTCAACGCAGAGCGATGCCTACACCACGGGCCTCAGCCTTTACGCGCTGCGCGCTGCGGCGAATCTTCCCGTGAGCGACGAAAGGGTCCGGAACGCTGTGGCCTTTCTGCTGCGCACGCAGGATGAAGACGGCTCCTGGTACGTGGCCAAAGCGACAAAAGCCTTCAACAACCACTTCGATACAACCTTTCCGAATGGGTTCGACCAGTTCGCCTCGTTTGCCGGCACCTGCTGGGCAACAATCGGCCTGATGCAGGTGATGCCTGACTGAAGCGTTCCCTCCAACCTCTGCCCGCTTCAAGATCGCACCTACACAAGGGAAAGGTAATCTCCTTGTCCAACAGGGCAGCATCTGCTCGTTGCCGAGGAGGCCACATCCTTGAACGCCATCCATCTTCTTTTTGTCTGTATGATGCTGGGTATCTGCCAGGCGTGCGCTGCATTAGGGCAAACCGCGAGTGGCATATCGCTAATGCCGGGAAATGCCCATGACGTTAGCATGAGGCAATTGAGCGACGGTTCGTGGGAGATACATACAACAGGAACCGATCCTTACGTTTTTAGCGAGCAGATCGCCGGCGGGATCGACCTCCGTGAAACTCCTGTGGTTGCTTTCGAATACTTCTGTACGGGAGGCACCGATTCGGTTCAGGTGTTTGCCATTCCACCGCTAACAGAAGAGAGAAGCGTTACGGTCGGCGGTCTGTTAAACAGCGAGGGATTTTCGCAATTCTCAGTCGACATGACCCCTGCATTGCACGCGATAAGGGCTCGTGTGACACAGCTTCGCCTAGACTTCGGCACAATACCGAATAGAACCATCCGTATTCGCGCAATACATACACGTCCGCGAAACGAGGTTGAACACCGCCTGCTTCGGGATAAGCAGGATCGGATTCGGGCAGATCTAGAGTTGGATGCCGCCCTACGCAAGTACCTGAACACGACTTTTCCATGCAAAGTGTCGCGAGTCGAAGTGCTCGATGCCGCGATCCATATATCAGGCGCAACAGATGGCGCAGCCGACCTTAAGCTGGTTGAGGCGCCAATTGAATTTGCCATTACAGCGCGATCCGGCTTTCCGTTTGAGTCGCCGATAAACGAAATCAGTGGCCACTTCAACATCACGGTTCCGCGCCGCGATGCTGCGGGCAGAGACAGGCTCCTATCCCGCTGGTTTGTTGGGAAAACCACTGCTGAAGGCATCGAGAGACGATCCCACGATCACTATGCCGATACGGTTGCCTGCGCGGCAAGTGAAACAGCCCCGGTATTTCGGAGCAAAAAGGGGCTGGGAGGATACCGACTCGACGCCCCACAGTCGGACATCGCAGATCTCGGCATTACTTCGGTTACGTACAACATTGTACTAACGGGCTTGCTTGAGACTGCTGGTGGACCTGGTCATACACCATTTGTTAGCCAGGGGCGCACCTGGTACATCAACGATGCGAACGTTGCTGGGCTCGACAAGGCGATGTTAGAGGCTCAAAAGCACAATCTTGTTGTGTCTGCAATCCTGCTCGTGCCTCAGGGCGCCACCGCGCCAGCCGGCAGTTTTGCACGGATGATCGCGCATCCAGATGCAGAGCCCGCGGGCATCTACGTTATGCCAGATGTCACACACGCATCCGGAATTCAGGCGTATGCTGCTGTACTCGATTTTCTCTCCGGCAGATACTGCGACCCAGCGAGCACGCACGGCAGAATTCATCACTGGATCCTGCATAACGAGGTCAATGCGGGCTGGATCTGGACCAATGCTGGCGATAAGACACCGCTGGTATACATGGATCTGTATCAACGGTCCATGCGTATGGCACAACTTATTGCTCGAACGAGGAACAGATATACGCAAAGCTGGATCAGCCTCGAGCATCACTGGAACATGCAGTTAGACCATATCTATCGTGGACGGGAGCTGCTCGAGATTCTGCAGCAGTTTTCGCGCGTCGAGGGTGATTACGACTGGGGTATCGCCTTCCATCCATACCCGCAGGATCTGTTCAATCCCCGTGTCTGGGAGGATAAGGAGGCCGTCTTTACCTTCGACACACCCAAGATCACCTACAAGAACCTCGAGGTTCTGGATGCCTATGTTCAGCGCCCCGAAATGCGATATCAGGGCAAGGCCGTTCGCGGCGTACATCTCACCGAGCAGGGACTGAACTCGAAGGGATATTCCGCCGATGCGCTCGCAGATCAGGCTGCCGGAATGGCGTATGCCTGGAGCAAGATTTCACGTCTCAAGTCCATCCTGTCTTTCGACTACCACAACTGGATCGACAACCGAGCAGAGGGTGGGCTGCAGATCGGCCTTCGAAAATTCCCGGACGACGCTGCGGATCCCCAAGGCAAGAAACCGATCTGGTATGTGTATCAGGCCGCCAGCACAAGCAAAGAGGCCGACGAGTTTGGCCCCTACCTGGAACGCGTAAACATGAAGAGCTGGGCGGAAAGCGCCTACACAGGTGCGATTAAGTAGGATCGCCGCTGGCTGTAACAGCATTTCGCACATTAACCCAACTTCCGCAGTTCGTGCCTTTTTTCAGTCCTGGTTGAGCTCAGACCGGAGTGAAAACGGGCAAAAGTTTACACTACATTTTCGGTTACTATCGGCGGTGTAAGAACGTAGAGACGATCTTTCCACTCGGCGTCCTTCTCAGCATCGTAGAGTTGAATCAGCGCACTTACACTTGATTGCATTTCCTCGCCAACCTCAAAGACTTCAAAGACCTGACAGACCGCATAGACCTGACCTCCCTCGGGTACACTGTACCGGGATCGCCGAATACGGCGGCAGCTATAATAAGTAAAGTATAGGGATGCGCTCGCGGAGAGGTTACGCTCGAAATCTATCAGGAGTAACAGGTTTAGATGATCACAACGATTTCCAGACGTACAACCATTAAGGCTCTGGGCGCGGCGCTGATTGCTTCGTGCACTCTTTCATCATTTGGACATCTGGCTTCCGCCGACCCGACATTGCGATTCGCGGTATACGGCGATTGTCGGGATGGTCACGATGTCCACCGTAAGCTCATCGATCTCATGGTGAAGAACGATCCGAGCATGGTTTTTCAGACCGGTGACCTTGTTCATCGCGGCACCGACGCTAGCCTGTGGAAGATCTACGACGACATCGTCGCGCCATTAATTAAGAAGGCGACCCTATATCCGGCACGCGGCAATCATGATTTTGGCGGCACCGGCTATGCGGACCGCATGACAGCGCCGTTTACATCAGGCAACAAGGATTACTATTCTCTGGATCGCGCTAACTGCCACTTCGTTATTCTCGATGTGGATGAGCATGCAGAGTTTGGACCAGAGACCGATCAGTACAAGTGGCTTGTCTCCGATCTGACGAAAGCGAAAGACGCGGCGCAGCACATCTTCGTCTTCTTCCACGTCTCACCCTATTCGATTGGCTCGCATGGCCCAAGCGCTGAGGTTCAGGAGAAGCTCTGCCCTGTCTTCACGAAGTTCGGTGTCCGCATCGTTTTCACGGGGCATGACCACAACTACTACCACACGAGTCGCAAGGGAATAACCTACGTCGTTACGGGTGGCGGCGGTGCGCCTCTATATGATACGATGCCTGAAAAAGGCGCGATCAAGGGCGATAAGTATGAGAAGGTTAACCACTGCTGTATCGTTGAAGTAAACGGCGCGGATGTTAACGTTCGTGTCTTGAGAGTGAATGGCTCGGAAATTGAGAAGTTTACCGTTTCGGCAAAGCCAGGCGCAGACCCCACAGCAAAGTAGCAATGTCCTGGGAGCAATGCCGCAGGTAACGGCGCGGCGTGGTCTCAATTACTAAATCGATTGGAGCGACAACAGCAATAGAAGGCGGTATTTCAGAAGCCATTGAAGATCTGCCAGATTTCAGCAGGCTGCTGACCGAGGGCTCGCCCGTAGCGGTGCTCGGGGCTGGCAGTTGGGGAACGGCGCTGGCCGCTCTGTTTGCAGCCAACGGGCACAACGTCCGTCTTTGGGCGCGCGACACCGCGTTGATCGAGAGGTTGATTGCCGACCGCGAGAATCGGCAGTACCTCCCAGGTGCGATGCTGAGTGAATCTATCGATCCCACAAATGACCTCGACGCCGCGATTCGCGGCGCCGGGGTCGTTGTGTTTGCCGTGCCATGTGGTGCTATTCGCGAGGTCGCAACCGCTTCCGCCCCGCATGTAGAGCACGATGCACTGATAATTTCCGCTGCAAAAGGGCTGGAGGAGACAACCGGTCTCCGGATGAGCCAACTGCTCGCCGAGATCATACCTGGCGTTACTCCGCGCATTGTCGCACTTTCGGGACCAAATCTGGCAGTAGAAATTGCACGTGGCGCGCCAACGGCGAGTGTCGCTGCAAGCGAGAATCCTTCGGCAGCGCTTGCGGCGCAGCGTCTCTTCTTGCGAAGTCCCAACCCCACGTTCCGGGTCTATACGGGTACCGATCTCGTAGGGGTCGAATTGGGAGGCGCAGTAAAGAATGCGATTGCTATCGGCTCGGGTATCCTCGAGGGGTTGGGGCATGGCGACAACTCGCGCGCTGCGCTGATGACCCGGGGGCTTGCCGAAGCGGTGAGACTAGGCAAGGCACAGGGCGCAAGGATAGAGACATTCCTCGGCCTCGCCGGAGTGGGAGACCTGATCGCCACCGGTGGGAGCCGACTATCCAGAAACCACCGTGTAGGTGTCGCGCTCGGCAATGGGCGATCGCTGGAGGATATTCTTCAGGAGTTGGGTCAAGTCGCAGAGGGCGTTCCAACGACGCGCGTACTGTGTGCACTCGGCGAAAGCTGCGGCGTAGAGCTCCCCCTGTGCGCTGCGCTTCATGCAGTTCTGTTCGAAGGCAAACCGGTTTCAGATACCATTCGCGATCTGATGCAGCGTCCACCACGCGACGAGTATATCAATCAGTAATATTCTGAATTTCAAGGTCGCTGTGATAGTAGAGATCCTTCAGCGCTTCTGCAACCTGCTTGCGATGGCATGTCTCGTACGTGGCGCAGGTGCAAAGCAGCGCAACCCTTTCCCCCGATTCGATCTTATCGTAGAGCAACTTTAACCCACGGTGAACTGGCCACGGTTCATCGGATTCCAGGATGTGCTGTTGCATAATGGTGTGTGACGGATCGTTCTTTTGAGGATTTCCCAGCTCGCTCAACCAGAGGTATCCAATCCCAGCCGCATTTAGATGGCTCTCTATTCCCCTGCCTGCCGGCTGTAGTGACCATGCTTTTGGGCCGTAGATGCTCTCTTCAGATAAAGACGATGCGGCTGGAGAGAGCCGAACATCAACAAGCAACGTGATGTTGTGGTCCCTGAGCTCTGCTACCATCTTTTCCAGCCGGTTCGCCCCACTCCATCTGCTGTATCCAATCGTGTAAAGCTGTTTTGCCATGATTCTTGTGGCCTCCTGATTGCAAATTCTCACTCAATTTAATATAACGTCAACATCTTCTTATTTTTTTTGATCTTTTCCAGAACCAGTGTAAGGTTTGATGCCTTTCATACGATCTATTATTGCGTTCCCCTCTGAGCGCAGAGAACAGGATGAGGCAGGCGGTCGTGCAGCCGCTTGCTTTACAAACCAGACGGGTGCTGTGCAGTCGAGTGCCGGCATCAATACGTACGGGCGCGCCGGAACGCGCCCGTACGAGTTTCTATTGGGTGAAACACAAAACCCTGGGCCGTGATTTAGTGCGGGTCTGTGTGTAACTCACCATCTCGGTAGTCGACGAGATGTCGCGGCAGAAATTGCAGCAGTGGCAGCACCAGTGCGGTCAGGATTGCCGTTACAAGCAGGGCGAGCCCGAATCCTCCACGGTCGAACAGCCAGGAGCCGAAGACGTCGCTTGATGCGCTAGCAAGAGCGAACATCCCCGCGCCAAGCATGAACATAGCCGCTTCAAGCGATTTCGGACAGGCGCGCATCAGCAGATCGTAATAGGCTGAGATCGCGATGCTGTTTGCAGTGCCAACGAAAATAGCGACGCAAACCGCTGCTGTCCATCCATGAATGAGCAGGAGAAGGGGTGCGCCAAGCACGCCTAGAAACGTTCCAAGCCACAGGAGCCGTTTTAACTTGAAACGGCGGCACAACAGCAGATATACACCCGCAACGACGAACATTGTAAAGTTCTGAATCGAACCGAACGATCCATACTGCTCCACCGTTAGCTTAACCGTATTTGTCATGTAGTACGTTAGCGGAGTTCCCCAGCCTGGCGAGAAGTTCCACAGAAACATAATCGCAGCCGGCAGGTAGAGCGAGGGCTTTCGAAGCTGCTTCAGAATCTCCTTAACAGATTTGATATTCAGGGCCGATTCGCCGCCCGCCTCAGGTTTTGTCTCCTCACTTACGTGCTCGTGCGAGAAAACTGCGTGCGGTCTCCACAGCGTCATCAGGGTAACTACAAGCGCTAGCGTTGAAGCGAGATAGAAGGTGAACTGAGGCGAACGGTGATCAGAAAGCCAACCACCTGCAGTTGGAGCAATGATGGATGGCACGTTGGTGGTGACCATGACGATGACGGAGAGGCGTCCCGCCATCGCATTTCGCTGTGCCACCTGAGTCATCAATCCCTGAATAGTTGCGCCAAGCAACACGCCAAATCCCGTGCTCAAGAACGTGGCAAACAGCAGGCCGTTGTAGGTGATGGGGCGTAATGCCAGCCAGAAGTAGCCCGCTGAGATTGCGAGCGGCGAGATGAAGAGGTAGGCGCGGTCACCCTTGCCGAACGGTTTCCAGCGATCTCGCAGGTATCCGAAAAGAAACCCAACGTACAGAGGCACGCCTGCCCAGAAAAAGAATCGAGACGTCTGCTCGGGAGTGAAGTGAAGACGGTCTTTTAAATAAAACTGAATAGGGATGTAAGCGATGCTGCTTGGTCCTGGTGAACCTAGAATGTAAAACAGCATTACGAGGAGGAAGTAGATTGCAATCTGGCGTATCGCTTTTCTGGATACTATCTCCTGTTCAACCGCATGAACCGCCCCGTACAAATCTTCCGTTTCTGGTGAATCCATCTGATCGTCTGCCCTTCCGAATTACTTTTCTTAATTGGATACAGAGAGGCAAAAGTCCTTAATGACTCACCTGAATAGTTGTCGTGTGTATGCTGAGATCGCACGATCTGGAAGATAGTTGACGAAACATCGAAATTGTTATCGCACAGCGGTTCGTATTGGAATTGTGTGCCGATAAAGAAATACTGAGTATCCGACGGATCTTCCAGAACGATTTTGGAGAGTCATATAGGGATTAATTTCGTTGAATCGCTGCACAAAACGCACTCAAACGTAATCTGAAGTGCAATATTGTGTGTACGGATTAACACACGATCCAGTCGATTTTGAGAGGAAGCGGAATCATGCGTAGTCTATTGCTCTGTTTGTTGGCGCTGATCACGGCCATTTCAGGCGTGCACGCCCAGGACAATAAGCCTACTGCGCCTCCTCCTTACCGGATTGCAGCCGGAGACGTCCTCGAAGTTACCGTTCAAGACCATGTAGATCTCTCAAAGGTGATTTCTGTTCTGCCCGATGGAACGATCTCCTATCCCTATGTGGGCGAAATAAATGTAACGGGCCTCACCCTCAAGGAGCTGACAGTTAAACTCTCCGCCGGGCTCGGCAAGCAGATCGCCACGCCAATCATTCTTATAACCATTCAGAAAATGCATGAGGTTATTACCAATCAGGTAGTCGCCCTCGGCGCGATAAAGACTCCCGGCAAACATCAGATTCGTGAGGGTTACCGAATTCTAGATCTCGTTATCGATTCTGGAGGGCTTGCATTTCCACTGGAGACCGAATCGGCAGCGATTATCCGCAATGGTGTAGAGAATATCAAAGTCGATTTGCAGAAGGTTATGTCTGCGACCGACCTGAAAGCTAACGTGGAACTGAAAGCCAATGACATAATTATGTTTACGGCCGTTGAGCCTCCAAAGCAGGAAGCGCAGGTACTGGGAGAGGTCAACCGGCCTGGAACCGTGCCGGTCACGCGGGATAGCGGCTTAACTGGTATCCTTAATGCAGCGGGGGGCCTTACAGCCCGTGCCGCGCTTTCCCAGGCGCAGTTAACTCATAATGGCAAGACGAAACAGGTAGACCTGCACACACTCAATACAGAGGGCCGAATTCCGGCAGATTTCGTTGTCGCTCCAGGAGACACGCTGTTCATTCCGAAGAACAAAACGGAGTTCTCTGTTTATGGCTCCGTGGGCCATCCCGGCGTGCAGATATACCCCGAGGACAAACCAGTAACTGTAATCTCGGCGCTCTCGATCGCAGGCGGGCTGAGTGCAGATGCTAACCTGAAAAATGTTTTGCTGGTCCATCCCACAGCTACGGGCAAATCTAAGGTAGATGTGGTAAACATGGATCTGCTGCTCAAGAAAGGCGATCTCTCGAAGGACCTGCCGCTTAAGCCGGGCGACATTCTCTACGTTTCGGCCAAAGTTCCGAGGCGAGTGGGTGAAGGAATCCTGGATTATCTCTCGTTTGTGCCGCTGTTTAACCTGTTCCATATTCCGCTGTAGCGCATATGATGCCATTGATGCACATACTTAGAACACAAATAAATAAGGCTTCGGACACAGCGCCGGAATTTCTGGCTCCTGAAGTTCACACCATGAGTAAGGCGATCTCGTTATGATTGGAAGAACCCCTATCGCCTATCGTGCTGCGGATGCCTTCTTTCGATACAAGCACCTCTTTGTTGTTGCAGTAGTCGTCATCGGGTTACTGCCATCCGTTCTCCTGGCCCGCAAGAAACCTCAGTTCTCGGCAACAGCACTCGTACTCTGCCAGTCGGATGGTCTGCCCCAGGGGCTTTCACGGCTTACAGAAGGCTCGAAGACCGGCTTTGACAACATCTATATCTCAATTGCGCAGAACAACAGTAACCGGTTTAACGAATGGCTGCAGGATGACCGTCCCGGCGGTTTTATGGATCGAGCGCTTCAGCGTGCTGAACTGGCGAGACCGTTAGCGATTAACGCCAAAAAACCCGATCCTCGCGTTGCCGACGTAATAAAAGGGCTGCACGTCGCTTACGATAGCGATACTGTCCTCTCGATTAACCTCACATGGCCCAACGGGCCAGAGTGCGAGGAGATCGTCAAAGCGTTTCAGCAGGAGTATATCGACGAGGTCGGCAACGCGCGCCAGAGGCAGACAGCAGCGACCTCAGATTTTCTCGACGACCAGTTGAACCACTACCTTGCGAGAATGCGTGAGTCCGAGAATGCGCTCATCGACTTCAAGCAGAAAAATTCGGGCAACACCCCCGAAGCGCAATCGGATACGATTATCCAGTTAAGCACTTACCGAGCGCGCCTGGACGATCAATTGAACAACTCTCACAATGGCGAACTAAGGCGAAAGGTTTTGATGGATCAGATAAAGACCATCAAACCTACCAGCGTCCTTGAGCAGCACATCGCCAACAGCCCCGTAATGGCGCAAATCAGCGACCTGCAGACGAAGCGCAGCAACCTGATAGTCGAAGGATGGCTGCCCGAGAGCGACCGAGTTAAAGCGTTAGATAGCCAGATTGCCGAGCTTCAGAAGCAGATGAAAAAAGAGGCCGACGCAGATTCAGGCTCAGGCAAGAACGTTACAGAAACGGTACTTCAGGATAACCCGGAATATCGCAAGTTAACTCAGGACTTAACCCAGGCAACGATTGACGAGAACACCCAGAAGGCCCAGATTGCGGAGACACGAGCTCTAATTACGAAATATGAAGGGCTCGTCGCAAGTATGCCCCAGGCTGAGGCAAACCTTAATGACAGAACGCGCGATTTCAATATCCTGAAGACGCAGTATGAGGATCTGGTTAAACGAAAAGAGCAGGCGCAGATTAACCGCCAGTTGGACAAGCTCGCTGCAATGTCCGCTTTGCGGCCGATAGGCACGATCCTTGCGCAGACATCATCCAACAAGAAAAAGACCATGATGATGTTGATCGGGCTTGTTATAGTAAGCTTGATTGTAGGCTTTGGTCTCACGCTTGTCGCGGAGTGGGCAGATCCAACCATACGTTATGGCGATGACGTGGCAACACGCCTCGATGTACCCTTGCTGATTTGTATTGCCGATGTCTCTCGAGGGAAAGATCGGTCAACAAGGCAAAAAGCACACGATACTGATGGATAACTACGTTACACAGAACAACATTCCAATGGGTGTACAACATGTCGCGATCGGCGCGTCGGAAATCCACGACCAGCCTGCTGAAAACAGTGCAGGCAGCAGTGGGCCGACTCGCATCGCTACGGTCGAACCCAAAATAAGGCGTATACCTACGCAAGAGTTTGAGCACCTCTGGGCAGAAGTTGAGCGCAACCTCGTCCAGACATCGTGCAGTATCTCAAACAGCAAATCACACACAGGATACGGCGCACGATATGTCATTGGAGTTACAAGCGCCGTAGATGGCGAAGGCAAGACTACGGTCGCGGAGAATCTCGCAGAGAGCGCTTCTCACAGCACGTGGCGCAAGGTATGCCTGGTCGACCTGAGTATGAATAGCGACGATATTGCAGACCGCAATGGAATCAACTGCGTCGATAATGGCATAATCTCGCTTCTCGAACGGTGTGGCGCAGTGCCAGATCCCTTTGCTGAAGTACCAACCTATCGGTTCACAGATAGAGGTGGATTGTCGGTTGTCCCAGCCGGTAAAATTCCTGATAATGCGGCAAAAATTGCGAGATCTCCAGACCTGCCAGGTGTCATTGCCGCTCTGCGAGAGCACTTCGATCTAATCGTAATCGATCTGCCTTCAGTAGCATCAGGCAATCTGTTGCCTCTTGCCGGCGAAACAGATGGGATTGTGTTTGTGACCCGTGCTGGCGCCACTCCGACCGTCACCGCTAAGGATGCCATCGATGTGGTGGGCCGATCGTCAATTGTCGGCCTGGTCCTAAACCGCGTTAAGTTCTCCGGTCCTGAATGGATAAGGAAGCGGCTCCTATGATAGGTGATGTCATTCACATCTACTCCCTGGCTGCAGGGCTTTGCTCTATTCCAGTTGTAGTCATCGTCTTGTACCTGCTCGGATTGATGCTCGCGGCAGCTATGGCGCTCCGATGGCCGCGCGCTGCAGACACCATTTCAGCCCAGGAGCTCGCGGCGCCGGACCATTTAAGAACAATCGTCATGATTCCCGCGCATAACGAGGAGGAAGTGCTGGAGGCCACGCTGGATAGCGTTCAGGCTCAGAAATATGCGGCCGACCTGTTTGAAATCGTCGTGATCGCCGATAACTGCACAGACCGAACTGCTGAGATTGCTCGCAGCCGCGGCGTTACGGTGCTGGAACGATTTAATAAAGAGGAACGTGGCAAGGGCTACGCTCTTGCGTGGGCCGTTGATCAGCTTCTGTCACGCTCAGTACAGGCAGATTGCTTTATCGTCGTGGATGCCGATACATGGGTGGCGGAAGACTTTACCTGGGTGATGACGAGACACCTGGAAAAGCGGAAAGACGCGCGTGGGTGCTGTGCACTGCAGGGACGCTACGGCGTATTGAACGGGGGCGACAGCTGGAGGGCATCCCTCATGGATGCGGCCTTCGAGCTGTACAATCACGTGCGGCCACTCGGCTGTTCCTGGCTAGGCCTAACGATCAGCCTAAAAGGGAATGGTATGGGCTTCACCCGCAAGGTATTTGAGACTGCGCCATGGCGAGGCAACAGCGTAACCGAGGATGTTGATTACGGATTGGACCTGGTGCACCTATTCAATATCCACGTTGGATATGTACCCTCAGCACGTGTTCGAGCCCAGATGCCGGTGACTGCGACACAAGCAGCCTCTCAGCGCGAGCGGTGGGAAGGTGGCAGGTACCGCCTCTTAAAAGACCGTGCTCGTCCACTTATCCGGGATTCGTTTCGCAGGCGAAGCCTAGTGCTTCTCGAAGCTGGCTTTAGCCTGATGGTGCCGCCGCTATCAGAGGTTGCAGTCTTTGTTGTTCTATGGACCATCGTCATCGCACTTGGCGTGAAATACCACCTTCTGCTCCATGCTAGCGGTTGGATCGCACTGTGCGCGTTCATTCTTGCCGCCTTTGTTACCTATGTGTTCGGAGGCATGGCGGTTGCAGGCGCCCCTCGGACTGCTTACAGCTCTCTGCTGAAGGCTCCCTTCTACATCGTATGGAAGTTCGCGCTTTATATTGTTCGTTTCCTGAAGCCGGGCAAGGGCAAGCAGCAGCAGGAGTGGGTTCGAACGGAGAGGGTTGCAGTGCCCACAGCTTCCGCTTCTCGCACGGATGAGACACCGGCGGAGGTGCCTGAAAAGTGAATCTGATCCTCCCTCTGATCTTCATGTTTGCTGCGGTGGGCATGTTCAGCAAAAAGATCACGCGGCGGACCTGGATATTCCTTGCAATCTGGATACTGGCGATCCTGATCAGAGAGCTTACAAAGCCTGTGGTAATGCCGCCTAAACCACCATAAAACTCGCACAGACGAAATGGACGTTGCTTTCCGTGACGAAAGAATCAAAAATCAGTAAAGCGCTACGCAGTCTTTTTCTGGTGCGCTTCAAATTGCATCTGGTGACGCGGCCATAAAATTAGTAAAGAACACAACATCGGCGGTTATGACCGCAGAAGGCTTTCGACAGAAAGACCGGAATCGAACGCGGCGCTACACCTTTCTTGGCCTGATTATTGGTCTGGTGATAGCTGGCATCGCAGTGGCGGTACCCAATATCGTCATGCCGATCGTCATTATAATCCTCATTGCTGCCGGCTTCTTTCTGTGGCACTATCCTCAGATCACTCTCTACATTTTGTTCCTCTCGGTTTGCCTGTTTGAGCAGTATCCTTGCGGCTACTCGGATTCCATTACGGACCAGGTTCCCTTCTTCTGGAATGTAAACACGATTGTTCAACGCTTCGCCCATGCAGATTTCAAGGGGATACCCCTTAATCTGGTGGAGGTTGTGCTGCTAACAGCCGGTTCCTTCTCTTTTGCAAGGGCCGTATACATGCACAAAATGAAGCTGATTAAAGGCAGCCTGTTCTGGCCGATTTGCGCCTATATGTGCTTCGTAATGATGGGCTGGATCATTGGAATGCTTAGCGGAGGCGACTTCAAGGTGTCGCTGATGGAGGTAAGGCCAGAGTTCTATTTCATGGTCTCCTACCTGATGGCCGTGAACCTCGTGAAGGAGCGTAAGCAGGTCGAGAAGCTGATGTGGGCCATGGCGATCTGTATGGCGATAAAGGGGATAATGTACACCTTCCGCCGATACATTACCCTTGGCGGCGCTCCTTTACCCGATCAAGGTGTCGGTTCGCACGAAGAGGCATTTCTCTTCGATAACTTTGAACTGATGGTTATCATTCTCACCGTTTTCAAAGTGTATCCTCGTCTTCGGACCTTTATGTGGATCATGCTGCCGATGGTGATAATGGGCAATCTGGCCACGAATCGACGCGCGGGTACGGCTGCCATCGCGATCGCCATTCCGTTATTGTTTCTTGCCGCAGACCGTGCTCTGCCAACCGCTCGAACTCGCATTCGCCTCATTGCTGTTGGTCTCGTTGTAGCCTTCTTTTGCTACTATCAGGTCTTTAAAGACAGCTCCAGCGCCTTTGCACAGCCTGCACTAGCAATTGGATCGATTATTTCACCAAACCCACGTGATGCTGCCTCAAATGCCTATCGAGATGCAGAAAATGTGGATATACTTGAGACAGTCAAATCTGCGCCGATTCAGGGCTTTGGTTACGGCAAGCACTTTCTGCATGTGGCTCCCATCGTCGATATCAGCAGCGTTTATGAGTACTGGGACATCATGCCCCACAACTCTGTTCTGTGGGTCTGGATGCGCACAGGTACGATTGGCTATATATCATTCTGGATGATGGTGGCTGCGATCATTATTACTGCGAGCCAGGTACTAAAAGACGACAAAAGCACTCCGCATGTAAAGGCGGTGGCAACCTATTGTTTGATCGTTATATGCATTCTCATTGTCTTCGGATTGCTGGATCTGCAGCTCGCCATGTTCCGAGACATGTTGTATGCCGGATTCTGGACCGGTGTTCTGGCCGGTATTAAAGATGGAAGCCACGATAGGCAGCCCCTGGTGGAGGCCGCAACATGACCGGTTCTCGAGTCGTAGCACGCAACGTGCTGGCATCGCTGGTGACTCAGGCTATCTCCTGGCTGCTTACCTTTATAGTGACCCTCTATTTGCCTCGATACGTTGGCGCAACCGGGCTGGGTAAGCTCGCGTTCGCGGGCTCGTTTGTTTCGATATTTGCTGTTATGGTGCCGTTGGGGACTTCCTCGGTGCTGGTAAGAGAGATCGCGCGCGATCGTGAGCGAACCGCGGAACTGCTTTCTGCGGCCATAGCGGTAAGAGTAGTCACTGGCTTGCTTGCCACTTGCGGCGCAATCCTGTTAATCCGGGCCATGGGGTATCCAGCGATCACCAGAAGCCTCGTCGTGGCAAGCTCCCTGGGTATGATGGTGATTGCTCTCAACGATGCCATCGGAAGCGCGATGCAGGGTCACGAAAACATACCCCGTCAGAGCATCGCAATTATCATTGAGAAATGCCTTTCATCAACGATCTCCATTGTTCTAGTCATCATGAAGGCGCCTCTCTGGTCTCTGGCTTCCGTAACACTTTTTAGCGGTGCGGTCTCATTAATGGTTAACCTCTCGACCATTAGGTTGATGATGGCGAGGTGGCTGTGGCCCACAAAGCAGGCGATTAAATACATTGTAACGGCTGGCTTGCCCTTTGTAGGCTATCTCGTGTGCCGCACACTTTATGGTCAAACAGACCCTGTGGTCCTTAACCTCGTAACAAATGATAAAACTGTAGGTTGGTATGCGGCCGCCTTCAGGCTTGTGGGATCAACAATGATCATACCGGTTGCGCTTACCTCTGCGGTGCTTCCAACTCTGTCGCGGTTGCATCGAGATAGCGCCGAGCAGTTCAACGCGCTAGCTCGAAAGCTCCTTGCTATGATTGTGATCTGCGGTGTTCCAATAACTGCTATTTTCATTGGCGCACCAGATCGGCTCATCGCCCTGCTGCACTATCCACACGATTTTATCGGGAGCGTGCCCGTGCTTCAGGTGGACGGACTAGCAGTGTTCATGTTCTACCTCGGATGTGTTCTTGGCACCGTAGTCGTATCTTCGGATGGGCAGTCGAAGATGATGCGCGCTTCGTTCGTTGCCTGTTTTCTTGGCATTCCGGCCTGCTTTGCCGGATCATACATTACTCATAAGCTCTGGGCAAATGGAGCCATCGGCGCCGCGTTCAGCGACGTCCTGCTCGAGATTTACCTGGTATGGGCCTATATTCAGATGCTGCCAGCGCACACCTTCGGCACCGAGAGCATCAAGCTCTTCTTCAAGGCAGTGGCTGCCTGCGTGCCGATGGGGATATTGATGTACTTCACCCGCCACAGTAACGCAGTATTCGGGGCGATCGCCGCTGGCTTACCGCTCTATCTCATCGCTTGCTGGAAGCTTAAGTGTCTGGATATGCAGTATCTGCTTTCGATGCGCGAGATGTTTTCCAGGCGATCAAAGGCTTAAAGGATAAGGTTCGAGCGTGGAGAATGCGCAAGGCCCGGGAGGTCACCCTGAATTGCAAGAAGTTGTCGCCTCGTCCCAACGCGATGGATTTGCGAAACTCGTCTCGGGCGATTTCGCCGCATGGGCACGAATATGGATGCCAGATAAGGCTGCAAACAGCGTTTCGGCCCAGGATCGTTTCCGTCTGCTGTGGAATCAATGCGGCATGCGAGCTACATTCCTGTATCGCATCTCATTCGCGCTTAAGCGAGCGCATGTTCCGGTGCTTCCCGGAATTGTATCCAGGCTGAATCTCTGTCTGTATGGCTTCGACGTACCGGCGTCGGTAGAGATCGGAGCGGGATTGTATGTGCCTCATCCAGTTGGAACCGTCGTAATGGCAAGCAGGATAGGCTGCAATGTTAGCCTTATCAGCAGCATTACCATCGGAATGCGCAACGAACACATTTTTCCAACGATTGGAAATAACGTGTTTATCGGCGCCGGCGCCCGCGTTCTGGGAGCAATTACAATTGGCGATGGCGCCAGTATCGGCGCAAATGCTGTCGTAGTTTCCGATGTGCCGTCTGGCCGAACTGCGGTAGGCGTGCCGGCAAAACTTCTGCCATTGAAGAAAGAACAGGCTCCCGCCGAAGCGTAACTAACAATATCATTAAGACAATGCAGGGTGCGACCCCATTAACAATGGGATCGCACCCTTTTTTAATTAATGGAGCATTAACGGTAGCGTCCTACAATGTGCGTGTAAGGAGTTGAGGACGCTTACAGTTCAACTCCAAAAATCTTTACCAGGTAGAAGACCTGGCCATGGAGAACGATGATGCAGGAATTCGCTTTTGTTATGGACCAGCAAGTAGGACTTCGAACTCAGGCTATCAACTTCGAGCGCGTAGTATCTTCCGATTCTTCTGTTACAGCAAAATGGGTTCCCGTCCGATACGAAAACGGCGGATTGCTTTCCAAAATCCCGGGCCTGCCCAGCAGCATCAAAGGTACGATGCGCGGCATCTCCGAAATCAGAAACGGTCTGGGCGATGCACGAAAATATGACGGCGTGCTCTGGGCCACCTGGGCAGCCAAGAGCGTGCACGACCTGGTTTCTGCGAGCCCCGCATTCATGTTGATGGATATGACGCCGAAGCAGATGGAAGAGATGGGCCATCACTACGGTTACACCAGCAAGCGAGCCAAGTTTATGGGCGGCTGGAAGCATCGCGCAACCGAGAAAATCTACCAGGAAGCAAAGCACATCTTCCCATGGAACAAGTGGGTGGCCAAGAGCCTGATCGAGGACTACGGAGTTCCCGCAGAGAAAATCACACCGGTCTCCCCGGGCGTTGATGTCAACCTGTATAGCCCCAATCCTGAAGCGAAAAAGAACGACGGTGTTGTCCGCGTCCTGTTTGTAGGCGGCGATTTCCTGCGAAAAGGCGGCGACCTGCTGCTGAGATGGATGAGCGAAATCAGCGAAGATGTTAAAGTTGAACTGCACATCGTTACGAGAGATGAAGTTGTTCCACAGGCTGGCGTTGTGGTTCACAAGAACCTGGGCAACAACAGCGCTGAGCTAGTCAATCTCTACCAGATGTGCGATGTCTTTGCTCTGCCCACACGTGCAGACTGCTACTCGCTCGTGTCTCTGGAGGCGCTGGCTGCTGGGATGCCAGTAGTAGTAACCAAAATGGGTGGTATTCCGGAGATCTTCGCTGGTACGAACACAGGCCGCCTGATTGAAGCAGAGGATTATGACGCTCTGAAGGCCAATCTTGATGAGCTGGTTACAAACCACGAACTTCGAACGCAAATGGGTGTAGAAGCGCGGAAAACCGCAGTCGATCGCTTCGACCGCGAAAAAAACCTGCAGTTAGTCCTCGGGATCATGAAGTCACTTGGAGAAAAGCATGCCTACGCTGCCTAGTAATTCTGAATGCGAACCATTGCCAGGCCAACTAATTAGTGCGATCGTCTGCACGCGAAACCGCGGCACCGAAATCAAAGAGACGATCGAAACCATACTGCAGAACGAATATCCAAGCTTTGAGGTCGTTATAATAGATCAAAGCACGGACGACATTACTGCATCTACCGTAGCTCCATTCACCAGCGACCCTCGTGTTCGGTACATTCGCACGGATACCAAGGGCCTCTCCCGGGCGCGTAACATCGGGCTCAACGCGGCTTCAGGCGAATTGGCTATCTTTACCGACGATGATTGTACGGTTCCGTCGGATTGGCTCGAGAAGATGCATGGCGTCTTCGCGAGTAATCCCGAGGTTGTCGTGGCCTTCTGCAATGTGGAAGCCGCGCCGTGCGATAACAGCGCCGGTTTTATTCCAGGCTACTTCCGCAGCAGCAGTTCACTTCTTGACACGATCGCCGATAAGCCGAGAAGTAGGGGTATTGGAGCCGGCATGGCAGTTCGTCGTGAACAGGCGCTCGCAATGGGCGGATTTGATGAGCAGCTTGGTAGCGGCGCGGAATTTCCTGCCGCAGAAGACGACGACATGGCGCTGCGAGCCCTCTTAATGGGGCACAAAGTTTACGAGACGAGCGCCGTTTCGGTTACTCACTTTGGATTTCGCACCTTTGAACAGGGCAAGCAGCTAGGCAGATCCTCGTGGCGCGGACTTGGCGCCGCCTATTCGAAGCCACTCCGAGCCGGGTATAAATCGTCTTGGATCATTCCTGCACACGAATTCTTTGTTGTTATTCTGGGTTCATTGGTTAGAGATGTGCTCCATTTGAAACGGCCACAGGGTTTTTCGCGAATCCCGGCGTTTATTGGCGGATTTATGGAGGGCTGGAAAACTCCTGTGGACAACAAGACGCTCCGCTTTCGTCACTCCTACTGACGAGCACGTATAAGAGAAGCAGTGTCATGAACACGCAGGATATTAGCGTTTAGAGTCGAACAGATCACGTACCGTATTCGTCGAACGTCAAATTTGCATTACGTCCCATTGTCTGAGGACACTCCATGCTCATATCCATTGGAATACCAGCATACAACTCTGAGCGCCACCTACGATCTACTCTTCAAAGTGTTATTGACCAATCGTTCGGCGATTGGGAGCTAATCATTGTTAATGACGGTTCCAAGGATAAAACGGCGGAGATTCTCACGGAATTTGAGGCATTGGATCCCCGAATTATAGCCGTGGCTCAGGCGAACGCAGGTATTGCCGCAGCCCGAAATCGTGCCTATGCAGAGATGTCCCCTTCCAGCAAATACGTGATGTTCCTAGATCACGACGATATATTAAAGCCTGGCTCTCTCGAAAAGCTGTATTCTGCATTGAGCGCCGACGACGGCGCGGTTGCGGCCTACGGGCAGCCTGAATTTATTGACGGGGACGGAACCGTGCTCGCACGGCATCCCATTCCGGGATATGTCCCCGAAAATCGGTTGCGCGTTTCAGGAAACAGCATTGTCACAATGGATCAGTCGGCTCCCACTGATTTTGCCGTTTTCGCGGCCGGGGATTCGATTATTACACCGGGTATGGCGCTCATTCGCAAAAGTGCATATGATGCTGCCGGAGGATGGGATCCGGACGTTAATCTTAAAGGTTGTGACGATCTCGATCTCTGGTTTCGCCTGACTCTTCTGGGCCATATCTGTTTCCTTCCAGATAAGGTGCTTCAGTACCGCCTCCACGCTACAAACACATCTAGCAACGTTAAAATGATGCGCCGCTCCGAAAGGTGTGTCCGGCGAAAAGTGCTGGCGATCTGCGAGAAAATGCCAGAACGCCGCCGGGAATTGCAGATTGGCTATCGCAAAAAGGAACTCAAAATAGCCAGTGATAAGTTCAACTTCGCTCTCGCACAATGCAAGAGTGCAAAGGTCTCCAGCGCAGCGCGCGAAGCCGCGTATGGAGTTGCACATCTTATTCGAGGCTTCAGAGGTCTAAGCGTCTAGCCAATTGCTCCCCCTCCATTTCCAGCTTATTGTTTTGTAGCTCTTTTTTAAATGCTATTGCACACACACTCGTGTCATGGAACCTGATTGAGTGAATGAGGTATATCAAAAAAACCCGCCGGACTGGACGCCCATTCTCGATTTTCAAAGATGATAATCTGCCGGGCGCCTCTAATAAATGAATATCCGATCACAGTTCTGGTTACGCAGGTTTAGACCCAAGGAAATGTCCATGAAGCTTTCCGTAGTTATCCCGACTTATAACCGTAAAGACAGCCTTCTTATTACGCTCAACGGGCTCACGCAGCAGACGTTTCCAGCGGAAGATTTTGAAGTGATTGTGATCTCCGACGGGTCAACGGATGGAACGGATGAACTCCTCGCCTCATATGCAAAAACTTCCCCGTATACGCTTCGCGCGATAACACAGTCCAATGCTGGCCCCTCCCGAGCGAGAAATCGCGGCATACAGGAGGCGCATTTTGACGTTGTCGTGTTTATCGACGACGATGTTGAGCCCTCGCCGGGTTTCCTTGCAGTACATGCATCCCACCATTTCAAGAACGATAGAATTGCAGTTCTTGGACCGCTCTCTCCTGATCCTGAAATGAGCACGCAGGAGCCGGCCTGGATCGCGTGGGAACATGCAAAGCTTCAAGATATCTACAATATGTTTAAGCCCGGGGGAGAATGGTACGGCGCCCCTGCTGCACCTTTTCATTTCTACAGCGGCAATGCCTCTGTTAGAACAGAGTGGCTGCGCGCGGTCAACGGTTTTGATGAGTATTACACCAGACAGGAAGATGTGGAACTTGCCGTGCGCCTGGAGCGTGAGTGCGGCATGAAGTTCGAATTCGATTTTGCCGCAAATGGAATTCACCGCCCGCACCGCACTTTCGAATCCTGGCTGCGGATACCTAAAGCATACGGGTCCTTCGATGCTAGTCGGATCGAGGCTGGCCTGCTGAATTGGTCAGATATCGAGGCGAATATCAACAAACGCAACCCTGCAACGCGTTTTCTTAGTTGGCTATGCAGAGTGTGCCCGTTTGTGCTGCCGGCGATCGTTGGTACGCTGAAACAGTGTGCAGTTACGCTCTATCGCCTGGGAACGCGCTCTCCGGCTTTGGCGGCTCTAAGTGCGCTTTACAATGTATGTTATGTCAGCGCTGCCACCAAGGCTCTTCCCGCCGCAAAGTGATCTAAACAGATGAACATCGGATTTATGTTGGAATATTCTCTTGGCCATACTACTCATGCCGAGAACTTGAAACGGGTCGTGGATATGGACGCTACGGTCGTCCCTACCTATGTTGACTTGCCATTTAACAACACACCTGGCTTCTGGTCGAAGTTGCCTGTTGTAAAGTCAAACTGGTCCATAAGGGCATCGCTGGGCGCCTATATGGCTTTGCGGCCTATCGCGCGAAAGCTGGATGCATGCCTGTTTCACACCCAGGTTACCTCTCTGTTCTCGGCCGGGCTAATGCGTAAGCTGCCATCTGTTATCTCTCTCGATGCAACGCCTATGCAATACGATGAGCTTGGAAAGTACTACGGCCATGTGCCCTCTGGTAACAGCCAATTAGAACAGTTGAAACAGCGCCTGAATATTCGCGCTTTTAAAGCGGCCCGAAAAATCGTCACATGGTCCGAATGGACCAAACAGTCACTGGTGGATAACTACAGCGTTGCGCCAGAGAAGATCACCGTGATCCCCCCTGGTATCGACACGGAGAAGTGGAAGCTTCCTGAGCCAGTCCAGGATCCATCCCGCCCAATCCATCTGCTCTTTGTTGGAGGAGATTTCGAACGCAAAGGCGGAATGCTGTTGTTAGAGGCATTCGCAAACGTCGTGAAGTCCACCAATGTCCATCTCCACATCGTTACAAAGACGGAGGGTGTGGGAGACGGAATGCCTGGTGTTAGCGTCTACCGAAATGTTGGGCCTAATTCTGATAAATTGCTCGAGTTATTTACTCTGGCCGATATCTTCGTATTTCCCACCCTCGCCGATTGCCTCCCTCTTGCGGTGCTTGAGGCGCTTGCATCTGGTCGTCCGATCATCACCACCGATGTTGGGGCTCTGCCCGAGGCGGTTACTCACGGAGAAACGGGGCTCGTGGTGCCGGTTCATAACCCTGCTGCGCTTGCCGATGCTATCCGCACACTGGCAATCAATAGCGAATTGCGAGTCAAAATGGGCCGTCGTGCGCGTGCCGTGGCTCTTCAAAACTTTGATGCCCGCACAAACTACCAGCGGCTAGTAGATGTCGTTAAGAGTGTTGTATAACGAGGGAGCGGAGATCCTATTCTATGAAATCGTTGCTGCTCATTCCAAGCGTTGTTAAAACCGATTTAGAAGACAAGGTTACTGCCGATACGCATCCTGAGATGGACTATCATGCGCTAGCCTCCGCGCTTCGTGCCGCCGATTCCGGTTGTGTGGAGATTCTCGACTACAAGGCAGTTGAGAACCATGCCAGCGCTGTTGTCAGGCTGGTACGTAAATTTGCTGGGCGCGATGCGGGCCTCGCGCTGGCAGGTTTTCTGCAGCGCAAGAGCTACGATTGCATTTTCACGAACGGTGAAAACGTTGGAATTCCTCTCGCGCTTCTCTTCAAACTTACGCCGCGTCGCCCTGGCCACGTAACCATCGGGCACCGCCTCTCAACTGGTAAGAAGAGGCTCTTCTTTCGCAGCCTTCAGGTTCACCGACAGATGGATACGATTTTCGTCTATGCCACGACGCAGTATCAGTTTGGGATTGAATCCCTGCAAATACCGGCGAAGAAACTCAGCCTGATTCCATTTCATGCAGACTCTCGGTTCTATAGACCGCTGCTCGATGCTCCAGTAAACGAGAATCAAATCTGCTCTGCTGGCCTCGAATGGCGGGACTATCCAACGTTGATCGAGGCTGTAGCGAAAATGCCGGATCTTACTGTAAAGCTTGCAGCGGCGTCTCCCTGGTCTAAGCACAACAATGAGACTGAAAATCGGACACTCCCCGCAAATGTGGATGCAAGACGGTACGAATACTCGGATCTCAGGGACCTCTATGCCACATCGAGTTTCGTAGTCGTGCCCCTGTACGAGAACGACTTTCAGGCCGGAGTCACGACTTTACTTGAGGGAATGGCAATGGGGAAGGCCGTTATCGTAACTCAAACAACCGGCCAGACTGATGTGGTGGAAAATGGTGTTAACGGGTTGATTGTTAACCCGGGTGACATTTCAGGGCTTCGCGCTGCGATCGAAAAACTGCGAGCCGATCATGAGTTAAGGGATCGACTATCCAAGAATGGCCGGCTTTGGCTGGAAAAGCACGCGACATTACGTCGATGGGTTGCAAGCGTTGCGGGCGCCCTTGAGGCTACCGCACCCGGATACTCTGGAACGAACAGCTTCGCAATCTCAGAACAGAGCAACGACATCCCTACGTAAATCGAAAACAGGGAATTAATTCACTATCTCTTTACCAGGACATTAGACTGATGCCATTCGTCCCGGGCCAATTTAATCCCCCCGGACGCCGGGTCATCCAGAACCTGTGGAGACAGAACGGTGGAGACAATGCGCGAGTCAATTAGCCAGGAGTTGGGCGGATACAGTCTGTATAATCTGTTAAGTCTATTTTTGTTGAAAGTAATACCGGAAGGGTATGGGCCGCGAGCGCGAACAAGGGTGTATCGAATTCTGGGTTGGACGGTTGGACCAGAAACCACGATTATGGGCAAAATCGACATCGCGCCAACTGCAAGATCGCGATCCAATATTACTATCGGATCTCGCTGTTTCATTAACAGGGGGATTTACATCGATGCAGGCGCTGCTGTTAACATAGGTCACGGCGTGGCAATTGGCAACCACGTGAAGATCCTAACAACCAGCCACGAACTAGGTGACGTGCAATATCGGGCAGGCAAGGTCTTTACGAGCCCGATTACCGTGGGAAATGGAGCCTGGATTGCTTCTGGCGTCACCATACTCCCCGGCATTACTGTTGGCGCTGGTGCAATCGTCGCCGCAGGCGCAGTCGTCACTCGTGATGTGCCACCCAATACACTGGTAGGTGGCGTACCCGCCAAACTCATTCGATCCTTAGAAACCAACACAACAGATTAATTGCGCCGTTAGAACACGTGTCCTGCCAAGCACGCCCCTCCCAACCAGATGCCCGATATCCGTCCCAAAACCAAAAACCAAAAACCAAACACCCAATTAATGGAGCGTTAACGGTGGCCACATACAATACACGTGTAAGGAGACGACAGTGGTTGCAGTGTTGAATTCGATGCGCCACGGTCTCTATCAGCAAACAAGTGGAATTGATGAGGAGAAGACCGAGATGACCGCACCGATGCTAAAGACTGAAGATTACAGCAGACTGCCATTGACCATTACGTCGTCGCGCAAATCCGGCTATGCATCACTCGATCTGGCGACCGACCGAGACGCACTTTATGCAGAGTTCGCTCCACTGGTTGCGAGACTAAAAAGGCAGTACGGCGACGATGCGGAAATCCGAAACGACCTTGAGGGCGAAATCTACTATCGCTTCTGCTTGTTGCTTCAGGCGTATGATCCGAGCAGAAATATCCCGCTTCGACCCTACATCGTTCGCCAACTGAGCATCTCAATATTCAATTATGCGAAGCAGAACTGGCGCAATAACCGCCGCGAACTCAGTCTCGAACTCTTTACCGCAGAGTCCACAACGAACCAATCCGAGGATCCAACGTCCGATTGGGATGATGCGCTCGAACTGAAATCACTCAAAGGCGTACTGCCGAATGCATTTGACAAGCTCTCCGATCGACAGTATAAGATCCTGGTGTGGCGTTACTACGATGAACTTGGCTTCGAAGAGATCGCTTCAAGGCTAGATATTCAGCCGTCCAGCGTACGCTCTCTACTTCGACATGCGATCAACAATATGCGCTCCAGCCTTGCGATTGCGTAGACTGCAGGCATCCAAAACGCTTGTTCTTGCTTATGACTCACTGCGATAGAATGCGATTTTCATAACGTCGTCGAAGATTTTCGGTGCCATGCGGATCCACAAATACGCGATTTCATTGAGGTAATGGGCTTGAATAGTCGAATAATTGTTCAAAACATTTCCAGGTGCAGGTCGCATATCATCAATATTTCATGCGGGGATAGTAAAATAGAGCAACGCATTGAGCATTAACTCGCGCCGGGGTGCTCTAGTTGAATTTAAATCCAGTTGCAATTGATGATAAAGCTCGATACCGTGTTATGGTACCGTTAGCCTTGGCTGCATCTATTGCTGAACTGGCGCTAACGGTTGGCGTTTCACCTCGGTCGATTTATCTGGCGGCCGCACGTGTTTTAAACATTCGGCTCGACGAGAGTAACTGCCTCAGTATTGAGAGTGCGGCGTCGGAAGAATTTGTTGAAACGGACGCCAGAATCTGGATCGACGAGAATATCACTTTTAGGTCCTTGCTTCAACTGCAAGACGAATTCCAAGTCCATCAAAAAATCACCACATCGGTAACACTCTGTTGTGATGTTAATGATGCTTCGCAGGTGGTTTTAGACAGAACTGCGGATCCAGCATTACCCCTTAAAGAGCTCGAGGCTCAACTGCTCCTGGTGCTGGAGCAGGTCACCATTAATCCCGATTGTCCAATCTCAAAGCTCTCTCTTGTTACAGAATCTGCTCGCATGGTTCTGCCCGATCCTTCGATCGCGCTGGGCTCTGAATGCACGTTTGATATTGTAACTCAGTTCATAGAGATGGCAAAGCGATATCCGACTCACGAAGCGCTGGTCGACATCCACGATAGCTGGACTTACGCTGAACTTAATACGGCAAGTAACAGGATCGCGAGCTATCTTTCCGCACATGGAATTCGCAAAGGTGATTTTGTTGCCGTGTATGCGGATCGATCGGCAAGGCTGCCGCTAGCTCTGCTGGGGATATTGAAAGCTAACGCGGCATTTGTAATTCTGGACGCCGGTTATCCGGAAACTCTGATTACTCAGCGAATCCAGGTTGCAAAGCCAAAAGGCTTCATCGTATTCGAAGTTGCTCAACAGTTTCCGGATGGCCTTGTGACTGCTATGTCTGCCCCAGATTGCTGTTGTAGCCTCCGGTTGAGCGCAACCCGGGGGGCTATTTTAGCCGGAGAGCTTAGGGACTATTCAGGGGTCGAACCAGAATCTGTTCCATTGTCCACTGACGCCGCCTATATGGCATTTACATCCGGGTCTACAAATGCCGCCAAAGCGATGATCGGAACCCACGGGCCGATATCCCATTTCCTACAATGGCATATATCAACATTTGGCCTGAACTCTCAGGATCGCTTTGCCATGCTTGCCGGCCTTTCGCACGATCCGCTTATTCGAGACATATTTGCACCGCTAACTATAGGTGCAACCCTGTATGTGCCAGATCCCGAAAAGGTTGGCTTTACTGCGCGGCTGCTCTCTTGGTTGGAATATCATCATATTTCGGTAGTTCATCTTACGCCCGCAATTGGGGACCTTATCTGCATCTCGCATGCAGCGCTTCAGGATACATCCGAGCTGAACTTGAGATACGCTTTCTTTTCGGGCGAAACCTTAAGCCGTGCCACGGTAAATAGCCTTACGGCAATTGCTCCAAGGGTAACCTGCGTAAACTTTTTCGGCGCTACCGAAACCCCCCAGGGCATGGGATTCAATGTGGTGGAAACGGCGAGTGACGCTTCGTCTCCTCCAGGAAGCCCGAGTTCAGAATCGAACCGAATTCCTGTTGGCAAGGGCATTGCAGATGTTCAGCTTCTTGTGCTTACTCCTGCACAGAATCTCGCGGGGATCGGAGAGCCCGGTGAGATCTACATCCGTACTGCCTATCTCACCGGCGGCTACGTTGGTGACCCAGTAAGGACCGCAAGTACATTTATTCCAGATATCTTCACCGATTCGTTAACGGTTCGCCTTTATCGCACGGGAGACCGAGGAGTTTATCTTCCTTCTGGAGCGGTGGAGTGCGGCGGACGATTCGATGATCAGATTAAGCTGCGCGGGTACAGACTGCATACTGGCGATATCGAAACAATACTGCGGACACATCCGGACATTGATGCTGTCGCAGTAATAGCGACAGGCAAGACCTCTGAAGAGCAGCGACTCGTGGCGTATATTGTTAGCCATTCACCGACCCCGCCGGGGCGTTCAGATCTTGCTGGCCTTGTCAACGACCAATTGCCGTTCAAGATGGGCCCGTCCAAGTTTATTTTCCTTAAGGAGATGCCGTTAACGCCCAATGGAAAGATCGATCGGCGGAAACTTCCATCTCCCGATTTGGTGGATGATGCGGCGGCGATTGATGAGGAAGACACTGCAGGCGACGACCTCGAACTGAAGCTGACCTCGTTGTGGGAAAAGGCGCTAAACAAGCCTCGAATCGGTGTTGGTGACGACTTTTTCGATCTAGGTGGCAATTCGATACGCGCAGTATCCCTGCTTGTCGCGATCGAACAGGCAATCAACGTTTCGCTCCCGTTGGGAGCGTTTCTCGAGGCTCCAACGATCCGAAGGATGGCCGAGCTTATTCGCCGACGCCATCAGCATGGTGACGTAGCTTCAAATGCGGTGGTGCTTCGTTCTGAAGGGGCATTGCCGCCAATGTTTTGCATGCCTGCGGCGGGTGGGGGTAGTCCGCTTGCCTACCGTGCTCTGTCTCTTCACCTGGGCACCGACCAGCCCGTCTATGCGTTAGTGCCGTGGGGGACAGACGGGACACAGGAACCGTTCGATACAATCGATGCAATGGCAAACTATCATGTTAAGCAGATTCGTGATATCCAGCCAGTTGGCCCTTATTTCTTATGTGGTCTTTCCCAGGGTGGCAATGTCGCATTTGAGGTCGCTCGCCGATTGCAGGAGTCGGGTGACCATGTCGGCGTTGTTGCTCTGTTCGATACGCAGGCCGTGGATACTCCCGGTCTTTCCGCGTCTCGTTGGCAGAACATCAAGTACCGCATCGCTACACACACAGAGAACTTCAAGGCCTCCGAAAGCGCCGAGCGTCGGCTTCGCTATGTGTTGAGAACATTGAAAAACGCCGTAAATAAGGCGGTAAAAAACTCTGCAAATGAAGGCGAAATGAACACCCGTTTCAGGAAGACGATGGACCGGATCAGTCTCGGCCAGGAAGCTGCAGCGAAAGTATATGTTCCGAGCGTTTATGATGGCGACGTCACCCTGTTCTTAGCCGCGGTACAGAGGCCCAATCGTGCGTTCGAGCCAGACCTGGGATGGGGGCCCTATGTTGCAGGCAAGCTGATTATCATCCCTTCACCTGGAACGCACTTCTCCATACTTGTTGATCCATGCGTTCGAATCGTTGGGCGTCTGCTCACCGGGTGCGTGCAGGATTATCTGAAGCAAAACCCTCTTTACATAAACAAACCGGAATAACGATGGTCGATTGTATCGAGTGCCCACCCGCAGCCTTGCAGATTTCTAAAGGGACCTAAATTAGTTTTAGAACAGGATCCGTATCCGCTTTAACCGCCTCAGTAGCGACATCTGAGCGATCAACACTGTTTTGGTCCAGCCCCAGCAGAGACATCGCTATGGCGTCTTCGGGCATCGTTGGGGCCGAAATAAGCTTGAAGCGATCTGTCATCTTTTCCATGATCAATATATTATTGAACACATCGCCCGCAACAAAGTAGAGCCCGTCATTTGCAGATTCGCTTGATGACCCCAGCAGTTCCTTTGCACTGTTGTTAAGCCGGTTTAGCGCTCCAAGCAGGAAGGTATCCACATACGCTGCACCTCTCATGTCTACTTCCACGCGTGTTCCCATATTGATCAAGCTCTGACACGTCATCTCCAGTTGAAGAGCCGTATGCTGGTTAGCTCGCCCGCTAACGGTAACAGAAAGGAGAGTGGAGTCGCTGTTCGTTCTTACGTGCCAGTAAAGCCCATCCTGGTCACTGTCGGTAATGGCAGTCGCAAGGGAATCGGACATAGGAAATAGATCGTCACTCAGGTGGCTCTGGTGAAGTACATTTGCCGTTTTTGGCGGTACTTTAAGCATGCGAATCTCATTAAAGTAGTAGCCTGCGCGTTTTTGAAGGTTGACGAGGGCTCCTACCGCCTCCGCATCGATATAGGCAATTTCGGTAAAATCCAGAATTAGCCTTGCGCCGCGGTTCAGCGCGATATCGCACTGCTCCATAAATTCAGGAAGTGTTTTCTGGTTGAGGTCACCGGATACCGAAACGATCGCACACTCACCAGCATAAGCAATCTCAATTTTGTGCCTGCCGGTAGGCCGCTGCCGGCGAAGTGTGTACCACTCTTTCGCCAGAAAGCTTATGCCTTCCACGAAATCTCGAGAGTATCTGCGCCATAGGCGTTTTGGATCGTGCAGCAGGCGATGTGTCCACTCGAATCCGCTCTTCTGAAGCGCGGATGGGGCTCGCGGCACCTGCCCGGCGATAAAATCAAATGTGCCTCCCACTCCGATGCAGATCGACACTTTACCGAGCAGATGGCGATGCATGTGCACCCACTTTTCCTGTTTTGGGCAGCCAAATGCAACCAGCAATATATCTGGCTCCGTGCGGTAGATGTCCTCGAGGATGTGATCGTTGTTCATCTCAATGATGTGCGCAAGCGGGGGGGAATAGCGGCCGACAATGTTAATGCCAGGGTAATCGGTCTCGAGTTTCTCCTGCGCCTTTTTTGCGACATCGGGATTTCCACCTAGCAGGTAGACCCGATAGCCCTTTTCAGCCGCAAGCGCTGCAATTCGGGGAACAATATCTGCACCCGTAACTCGTTCCGGAAGGGGCGAGCCGAGCAGCTTTGAAGCCCATACAACGGGCATGCCATCTGGCACAACGAGATCGCACTGCCTTAAGATGTGACGCAATTCAGGGTCTGACTCAGCATTGATGAGAAAGTCCGTATTGGCGGTCGCGACCTGGTGGAAGCGCTTTTCCTGAACAAATTGATCGAGCCGCTCCATTACCTGGTCTACGCTCAATTTGTCGAGCGGTGTGCCCAGTACTGCAACTATCTGCCTCATTATTGCCTCCAACCCTGTCTCGGCATGTGGTAGATTCCACGATGAATATCCGCATTACTCTTAAGGTTACTCACTGCGCCTCTTTGTGCAATCGCATACGCACTCTGGTACTTTCACGGAGTATATTCGCCAAATCCCTCGAGTTTAAGCACCCTGGGACCGTTTGTTGTGCCATCTGGCGCGCTCATCTGACCAAACTCCGCTCGGAACTGCTGTGCTTCAATCGGCTTGTCCAGTTGGATGTTCGCCAGAAGTCCATCTTCTCCATTCTCAAACTTGTACGGGTGTCCAGGTGTAACGCCTGAAATTACCTGCCATGGAGCGCCAGGCTCGTTGCTGCGAGAGTATATTATTGCCGAACGGAATTCGCGGCGCCCTGTGGCGCCATCGCCATGGGCACGCACCTTGATTCGGTCCAGTCGCATCGGTCGTCGGGTTTTCCACTCGACCCAGTGCGTCGTGCCGTCGGCCAGGCCGTCTGAGAACAGAATGAGGTCATGAGACTCCAGAGAGCCATAGGTTCCGCCAAAGATATCACGCGCATCGCAGCCGGCAATGAGCGGGCTATGTCCTGTAACTGTCACGCCATAGCGCAGCGACCATAGGTTTACGACTTCGCCTTTCGACGGTGTAGATGCAGGCACAATTCTGGCCGTGCCGTGATCGGGACCGCTCTGAAACTGTTTCGCTAGCATCATCAGCGTGTAGGGGTCCACAAATTCAATCCCATCACCAGCATCTCTGTCGCGCTTTACCAGTTCCATCATCTCCTTTAGTTGCGTTGGTGTCCAGAGAATTGTGCGGTAGACAAAGAACTCAGGTCGCTCTAGGCGAGTCCTTGCCAATATCTGTTTCGCGCCTGAAGCAGGATCGTCCAGGTCGCTCTCCATTCGGATTATCGGCATCTGACCATGCATTCCAAGCCGAAAAACCTTTTGTCCCACGACGCCGTCGGGAGAGAACTTTGCGTACGCATCAAGCACTTCTGAGCTCATAGTGCGTGCGAATCCATCAATTACGAAGCCTGTTAACGATAAGTCCCACCGGTTATAGTACGTGGTGCAATGGTCGATCCATGCGCTTAGGCCAGATGGCAGCCCGCTAAAATCACGCGGTGGCGTTAGCATGCTCGGGTTGAGATAACCAGCGCCGGAATCACCGGCAATAAACAGATCTTGAGCAGTGGCATGATTGCGCGCATAGGCCATACCTGAGGCAAATCTATCTGCGAGATTGGGATTAAAAGCCCATCCCATAGGAATGGATCCACGAGCAGGATCGGGCCAGCTTTCCGGCAGCTTCTGATACAGCCACGAAGCCGCGTCGTAGTCCCCACCGTATATTGCGACATAGCTTTTCGGAGCAACTCTGCCGTCTGGCAGGATCAGCCCTCGCGTTCGAAGCGTTTCGAGGGTTTGCTTGTTTTGCGGGTATTTCGCGTTCAGTGGATAGTGCGTGTGCACCGATGCGTTTGCCATCGCGCAAAGGCCAATCGCATCCGCATCCATGTAGGCGTTGTAACACGATAAAATCTGTGCATACTGCCACTCGGCCGGCACGCCTTCGTGTTTGTCGCCCGCGCCAGGATAGTTGGTGTACTTCCAGGGCCATGGCACGAATCCGCCTACGTGGATCATTCTATCCGTAGGTTTCTTTGCCTTAATCTGCATGTAAGCTGAGAGCAGGATTGCACGCAGTGTTTTGTCGTCGGTTCCGAGGAGTTGGCCCGGGTCATCTACCGGAGTTTCGTCTGCCCATGGGGAGAGATCGAAGAAGAAGCCTCGCTTTGAGATAAAGAAGTCGTGGTCTGTGAGCGTATGATTGGGCAGATATCCGGCAGGATGCGTGATCCACCAGGCATCGAGGTAGTAGCCTAACCGATTGGGATTACACTTTCCAGTGTCCAGATATCGCTCTTTTGCCCACAAATAGGCATCACATTTCGCGCTGCCGCTGGAGAGGGTTCTAGACCCGGGCAATGTGCCCTTTCCCGTAAACATAGGTGAGCCATCCGTGTTGATCAGCCTCAGCTTGATCTCAAGATGGGGCCCATTGGCCGCGGTGGTTAGCCAGGTGTAGAGCGACGTTGGAGCGGGATCGTAGCGAACACATGCCAGACTTTCGACACCGGCCGCAGTGGAGGCGACATTCGAGGTAGCTGGCACATGCTCATCGTATACGACCAGGCCGTGGATCTCTGCATTAAAGGTCTCAATCAGCGCTTTCAGATCGGTGATGCTATGCTGCTTCCATTCGGCCAGCCATTCCCCCTTTTCAGTTAGCCTTTCCAGCCAGAAGTGATCGATTGCACCATGGTCTCCTCCTACCTCAAAAATGTAGAGCTTCGGTCCATGCCGGTTCACTATCCCTTGAATCGACGTGACGAAATGCGTCTCATCCCAGGCACTTCGCACTGCAATGGGGTTTGCATAATCGGTCTTAAGGGTGTGGGTCAGGTCGTAGGTGTATAGCAGCCGGCCACTGCTGGACTGCGGCTGACACCAGCACATCGAGGTAAGTGCGACCAGTGCTGCAATTAAAGCGATCACGTAAGGTTTCATAGGGGGATTCTGGCACAAATGAGGAACATAGGTTGGCAATGTTCGGTGCAAATTGCAATATGATTACCCTGTCCATCCATTAAGGCAAGCCGGACCAATTAATGAATCGGTTTCAGCCCCGAAGGGGCGGCATAGACTAGAAATCGTAGCATTAATCACTGTGAACCTCCTAAATGGGCCGGGCGAAACGGAGTAAATTATGGAACAGGTCAGACTCGGGTTCGTGGGAGTGGGCGGCATGGGCCAATGTGCTCATCTGAAACGATATACTTCTCTGCCTGGTTGCCAGGTTGTCGCTATCGCCGAGATTCGCGAGGAGCATGGTAACAATGTGGCCCGGCGGTATGGAGTACCTAATGTGTACAGAGACCACAGGGACATGCTTGCCTCTGAGAATCTCGATGCAATCGTGGCCTCCCAGCCGTTTACACGCCATGGCGTGCTCGTACCCGAGCTGTTGCGATATGGCCTGCCCGTGTTTACGGAGAAGCCGATTGCAGGAAGCATCGAAGCGGCTGCGAAGATCGTTTCAGCCGTTGAGAACTCTAAAGGCTGGCTGATGGTTGGATACCACAAACGCAGCGATCCTGCGACCATGGCAGCCAAGTCGGAGATCGATCGCCTGCGGCAGACTGGTGAACTTGGCGCGCTAAAGTATGTGCGCATCCTGATGCCCGCAGGAGACTGGGTTGCTGGCGGATTTAACGACCTCATTTCGACACCTGGCGCTGGGCCTCAACTGGAGTGGGATCCTCCGGCAAGTGATATGTCTCCGGAAGTTAACGAAGCTTTCATCAGCTTCGTTAACTACTACATTCATCAGGTTAACCTGATGCGCCACCTCCTCGGGGAATCGTATACGGTGGAGTATGCTGCGCCCTCCGGTGTTATGCTCGCAGTTCGCTCCGATAGCGGAGTTGCGGGCGTCATCGAGATGTCGCCATACCAGTCCACCATAGATTGGAATGAGAGCGCCCTGGTGGCGTTTGAAAAGGGATTTCTGCAGATAGAATTGCCAGCGCCTCTCGCGAGCAATCGGCCTGGCAAGCTGACGGTGTTCAAAGATCCTGGCAACGGACAGACACCACAAACTGTGATGCCGACCTTGCCCTGGGTAGATGCGATGCGGCAGCAGGCGATAAACTACCTTGCTGCGGTGCGCGGTGAGGGGCCGCCAATGTGTGGCGCGAAGGAAGCGTATCAGGACCTTGTGGCCGCGAAGGAGTACATCGACCGAATGCATCCGCAGAATTAATGGAGCGTTAATTCTGCTGCTGTATGCTTCGTCTAATGCTCACGGTGCAGTGTTGGACAGCGAGCAGAATTTGGCGCAGATGGCGGTTCATCGGGGACGGACCCCTCGCTGAGCCGCCCGGTTCTGGTAAACACGGTTGACTTTATCGTGGGTGATGCATCAACTCAGCACAACAGCGTGGTTATGCTGAAACGGTGATTAATCTCCGAACAGATGCAGTGTGTTGCGTGATATGTTAGAAGGTAACTGAGACTCGGCAGGGAATTAACCTAATAGAAAAAGAGAATGGATGGGGAAGAGCAGATCGTTCTATAGAACGGAACCGCCCTTCCCCTTCTGTCATATTAACCCTGGCAGGAGGACGAAATGCCGCTAAAATTTCGCAAACAGCTAATCGCCGATGAACGCTACGAATCTGCAGGCGTGTTCGATGTGGATAACGATGGAGTGCCCGATATTGTCTCCGGCGCATACTGGTACAAGGGCCCCGATTTTAAGCAAGCCTTCAAGGTGGGGCATGTGCAGGCCGAAGGGGAGTACTTCGATGACTTCTCTACTCTGCCAATCGATGCAAACGGCGATGGATATATCGATTTCGTAACGGGCGGCTGGTGGGGCAATACGCTTCGCTGGCGCGAGAACCCTGGCCCGGCGGGTGGAGAGTGGAAAACCCATATCATTGCCGAGGTTGGCAACGTGGAAACCACGCGCGCCTGGGATGTTGATGGCGATGGCGAACTTGAAATCGTGCCGAACACTCCCGGTGGTCCTCTCGTGGTTTACAAGCTGATTCGCGATGAGAATGGCAAAGGCACGGGCGAGTTTGCGGCGAAGCAGATCTGGTCTAAGCCGCAGGGCCATGGACTGGGATTTGGCGACGTGAGCGGATCCGGCCGAGGCGATTTCATTTTGAATAACGGCTGGTTAGAGGCGCCTGAGGGTGATGGTGAGTGGATCTTCCATCCAGAGTTTAATTTCGGAGCCGCAAGCATCCCAATTCTGGTGGTGGATGTGAATGGCGATGGATTGAACGATCTGATTGTTGGCCAGGGCCATAACTATGGCCTGGACTGGTTGGAGCAGGGGCGCGATTCTGAAGGAAATCGAACCTGGAAGCGTCATCCCATCGACCCCTATAATGCGCAGTATCACGATCTGCAGTGGGCCGATATCGATGGGGACGGTCAATGTGAGCTTATTACCGGGAAGCGTCACCGGGCGCATAACGGCAACGATCCGGGCGAACACGATTATGTCGGCATCTACTACTTCAAATGGAACTGCGAGTCATTCTCCAAGCAGATTATCGACTATGGGCCCATCAGGCAGGCGACAGGTTGCGGCATTCTATTCGCACTGGCGGATCTGCGGGGAACGGGGCGCCTGGATCTGGTGGCGCCCGGTAAAGACGGTCTATTTGTGTTCTATAACGAAGGGTTCTAACCTGGACAATGCACGAGCTTCTGCATGCAAGGTGCGGCAAGCAGAGTGACTAAAAAGTTTTTCAACTATTGCACTTCTGAAGTGATCCTGGATTCGTGTGTCGAATCTTATTGTATCTGCGGTTCATAGGAGATGCAATGCACAAGGGTAAGGTGTTTCG
>CAIXIX010000322.1 GCA_903919615.1 uncultured Chthonomonas sp. | reverse complement strand
TCGGCGCCGACGCCCGCCAGGAATTCACCATAGGGGTCCGACCACCGGTCTTCAACTGCGCTCGTGATTAGAACGGGCCGAGGCGCGATGAGTGCAATCAGCTCGTGAGAATCGACGGACATCGCCGCCTCATTATCCGAGTATTTATTGAAATTGGGACAGAACCAGTGCGGGAAATTGTGATTGAGGACTGCTACGGTTTCGCCGAAGATCCGCTTGTTTAGTGCGGCTCCACCTGCGCCAGATTCATTCGAGATAACGAATGCGAAGCGTTGATCCTGAGCCGCAGCCCAAAGCGCTGCTTTGCCGAGGCGGCTGTGGCCCTGAACGCCTATCCGCTTTGGATCGATCCGTTTGTTGGTTTGCAGATAGTCCACCGCGCGGCTAAGTCCCCACGCCCACGTGCCGATCGCACCCATTCGGTCTCCACCGGTGGCTGCGGACGGTAACTTCCCGCGCACCCCGATCTTATCGCCGCCATTGAAATCGGGTTCAACTTCACCGTAACCGATAGTTGCAACGCCATATCCATGCTGAAGCGCATAGTCGTACTGAAAAGCGTACGCGACCGATCCTCGCAGTTTCTCCTGCGCATGGTTGCTGGGGTCTGCGTTGCCATATCCACCCACCCAATGCGTTGGCAGCGGGATGTCTGCCTCGGGAGTTGTTGCGTAGTTGCCTTGAAAGTTCATGAGTAGAATTACCGGCACTTGGCCGGTGGTATGTTCCGGAAGATAGACCAGTATTTCCATCTGTGGACCAGCTTCGCTGCCATCGAAAAGGACTCCGATTCTTAATCTGGTGGCGATGCCGCCGCGCGCACCATGCTTCTCGTCCCGCACTACGAACTTCATCTTTTTAGGGCGGCCAAGAGTCGTCTTGCCGAACCACTCGTCTTCGCAAAGCTTCAGAATCTCTGGCCGCCGTTTGTCCCACCAGGTCTGCGCATCCGCCACTTCAGACCCATCGGCACAGATAAGTGGATCCGGCAGCGTGTACGGAGGAACCTGGCTCTCTTCATAGATCGTCACGCTGCGTTTCTCCTGCGCTTCCGTGCGCGATGCAAGGCAAGTAAGTGTTAGTAGTATTGCTGCCGCCACCAATGGTGACGTAACTCGCTGAACGCGAGAGATCATGATTTCGCTCCTCGAATGCACCCACTTAACAGGTGTGTAATGGCTGTGACAACAGATTCGATTTCCCTGGGCGCGTCTCCTTGCATGGGTTGCACAGAATGTCGCGCATGTGGGTCTAATATCGACAAAGAAATCAGGAGAGTTCGCTAATGAAAGCATATAGCACGGATCGACTGGACAAAGAGTTCTGGGAGAGCCGGCCGTTAATAGGCATGGTGCATCTGCGGCCGCTGCCAGGAAGTCCCACAGATGCGGGTGAAGGGATGGGGTCCGTTCTGACCCGTGCGATTGAAGACGCTATCGCGCTTGAGCAGGGGGGAGCATCTGCGATCATGGTTGAGAACTTCTTCGATGCTCCATTCGAACGCGATAACCTGCCTGCCCACACGATCGCAGCCCTCACGTTGGCTGTTTCGGCAGTTCGCTCTGCCGTCAAACTGCCTATCGGGGTGAACGCACTGCGCAACGATGCAAAAGCGGCAATCGGCATCGCACATGTGTGCGACGCAAGCTTCGTTCGCATCAACGTCTATGTTGGCGCAGCCGTGACCGATCAGGGCCTGATTCAGGGGGCATCGCGCGAAGCGATCCTGTTACGCAAGCAGCTTGGCGCGAATGTGGCAATTATGGCGGATGTCTTCGTGAAGCATGCTGCGCAGCTAGGCGGCGGTGTGATCGAGGATGCAGCGAAAGATGCGGTAGAGCGCGGAATGGCCGATGCACTGATTGTTTCTGGCGCCGCAACCGGCGCCAGCACCGATATTGAGGATGTCAGACGGGTTAGGGAAGCCGTTCCAAATGCACCTGTTCTGATCGGCAGCGGCATGACTGCAGAATCAGCACAGGGCCTCTTGAAGTGGGCAACAGGCGCCATCGTAGGCACTTCGCTCAAAATCGGTGGAGTTGCTGCAAATCCGGTTGATGTTGATCGCGTCAGGGCTTTGCGAGAAGCGATGGATCGAGCCTGATCGGTTTGTCAGTTTACTGCTGGTAGCGAGAAGCGAGCGCATTTGAAACGAATTGCGGTCTGTCGCGTATTTGTATTTACTGATTGGCGTTCGCTTCACTACTGGCAGCCTATGAGGGTAAGAAGATGTCCATTATCGCGCTTGTAATTTTCGGTATGGTGGCTCTATTTGTGCTGGGTTTTGCCATCAAAGTGGGGCTGAAGGTCCTGCACCTCGCAATCGTCGTCGCCTGCATCCTGTTTGTGCTATCGCTGATACAGCACTTCTTGAAGCATATATAAGGCGTGATTTTCTTCTCAATTTGCTACATTACCAAATTACCACGTTA
>CAIXIX010000321.1 GCA_903919615.1 uncultured Chthonomonas sp. | reverse complement strand
TACTGTTGGCAGCTTCACTGTCAAACCTGACATCATGCTGCTGGCCACTGTATTGCCGTGCTGCGCCTGTGTGACAAGCCCGCCCCCGAACACCACGTAAAGATCCACCAGAGCGAGTACAACCGAGATTGGAAGCAGCATCTTGAATTCGCGAACCACTCGCGATATCAGCACTCCGACGCTCACCGCGCTGGTGACAAGCAGCAGACTATCTACCCCAGATAATGCATGAATCAGGTGCCGATAGGTCTTGAAGTGCGGACCAAGCCATCCCCAGAATGGCAGCGTTGGGTTGAGACGAACCAGCACTGGAATAACGATCGATGGTCCTATAGCTACTGCCGAGGCAATGCCGGCAATGGCAAGCGCCTTTGCAGACCGAAGGCCCCGTGCCAGCAGAACGGTAAACAGGAGAGTGAAAACGAGCGAGATGAGCGTGGTGGTAAGAATAAGCGGGTAGGCGCCGCTTTGAATGTGCTCTACTATCTGAAGGAATATTAAGTAAGCGATCGCCGTGGTGGCGGCTTTAATGAGATCTCGATTGCTGCCAGTTTTTGGCGCTGCCTTGGAGTACGCTTCGATCAAAACGGATGGAGACGGTTCGGCATCGGCCTCAGATTCATGCTGGTTTTCGGTTTCCGGAATGGACAAGAAAGCAACTACTCCTGCGACAGGTAATGCGGCGCGTGGAATGCCCGCTGTCTGAAGCTGTCTTTACAAACGAGGCGGTTCTATTATATAATCATGCTTGGAACCTCGTCAAGTACGGCTATCGGCAACTAACCATGCTGGTTCGTCGTACTTTAGGTAAAGCTTTAGTTCAGGCAGGCATCGAGGACGATGTCGGCAGATTTACGACAGGCCCGCTTTGTCCCCTTGCCCGCTCTCTGTTCTGCCCGTTTAACCGCCTCGGCCTCCATTGCCTGACATACAGCTAGTATGCGGCCGCCCTGTCTGATCAACCTTCCGGTGACGATATCGGCACAAAGTTGAGTCGCGATCGCATACCACAGCATTACAGAATAGAGGATAATCTGGTGAGTGAGAACACACTACGAATTGTAATCGCCGATGATGAGCCCATCATTCGTCTTGACCTGAAACAGATGCTGCAAGAGTGCGGCTATGATGTTGTTGGTGAGGCTGGTGACGGTGTTAAGGCGCTGGAATTGGCACGCGCTCTGAGCCCGGACGTCATTATTCTAGACATCAAGATGCCTGAGATGGATGGCATTGACGCCGCAAAAATTCTCTTCGATGAGAAGATTGCCCCGGTTCTGTTGCTCACCGCCTACAGCCAGCTCGATCTTGTTAATAGGGCGAAGGATGCCGGAGTCTACTCCTACCTGGTTAAGCCCTTTAAACAGACCGATCTAATGCCCCAAATCGAAGTAGCGGTCGCGCGTTGGGACGCGTTTATGAAGATCGAGGAACAGGCCAACGAGCTAGAGGACAAACTCGAGACACGCAAGTCTGTCGATCGCGCCAAGGGCATCCTTATGGATCAGTATGGACTCAAGGAGCAAGAAGCGTTTCGCCGCATTCAGGTTCAGAGTATGAACACCCGTAAATCGATGCGTGAGATTGCAGAAGCAATTATAATCGCTCACAACGTTTGATCCTTGGAAAACACACGATGAAGGCACCTGTCTCACGCAGCCGAAGCGGGCGAGCAGCCTGGCGAACTCGAAGACTTGCACAGACGCTGCGGCGTACGGATGACCCGGACGTTACGCTGTTGATGGAAGAGCTCTCCAGCCGGGATCGAATGCTGAGAGATGCAGCGCAACGCGAGGCCCAGTTGCGGAGTGAGCTTGAAGAGAAACGCGGTGAGGCCGATGCTCTTCGACGTGTAGGTGAGGCGACTGGTTCGGCCTTTGACCATGAGGAGATGCTCAAGGTCACAGCGGACATCGCCACCAAGATCACAGGAACCGATTCTTGCCAGGTCTATCTTCTCGATACGGCGCGCGCTGAGCTTGTAATGCGCGCCGCTGACGAGTCGTTTGCAAACATGGTTGGCAAGATCCGCCTCAAACTCGGTGAGGGTATTACAGGATGGGTCGCCCGAGAGCGGCGGCCCGTCTCTGTCTCTTCAGGGGCCTACCTGGACCACAGGTTTAAAGATTTCCCTGGTATGGATGAGTTGGAGTACGAGTCGATGCTCTCTGTGCCGCTCGTCACACGGGGCGAGATTCTGGGTGTTATCAACGTTCGAACGCGCCAACCTCACGAGTACAGCAAGTCGCAGGTTCGCCTTCTTTCCGGTATTGCGAACCAGGTGGCGGGCGCCATCGAGCGCTCCCGTCGTTATCGTAAACTCGAACTGCATGCGGTGCAGCTTCACACCCTCTCCGAAGTAAGCCAGGCCATCACCTCGAACATGTACCTCGAGGAGCTTCTTCAGCTCTTTGTGACCATGACAGCGCGTACCATGAGCTATAAGATCTGTACCGTCATGATGGTCGATCCCATTAAAGGAGAGCTCGTTATTAAAGCGAGCCAGGCTGACAACAAAGAGTATCTCAACAAGCCAAATTTAAAGATTGGTGAGAGCGTCTCAGGCAGAGCGGTATCTGAGCGGAAAGTCATCACGATTTCGGATGTGCTTAAGGCCCCCGAGTACATCTTCCCCGATATTGCTCAGCGTGCAGGTGTGCGCTCGATTGCGAGCATCCCGCTCATGATCAACGGAGCGGTCATTGGAGTTCTAAACTGCTACACCGAAAAAGTGCATGTGTTCAGCATGGAGGAGGTCGTCATCCTTCAGGCGCTGGGGAACCAGGCCGCGCTCGCGATTGAACACGCCAAGCTTCTCGTTAAATCGGCAGTCATTCAGGAGATGCACCATCGCATCAAGAACAATCTTCAGCAAATTGTGAGCCTGGTTCGCCTCGAAATGCGTTACAGCAAATACACAACTGTCGAAGACGCTCTCAACGATACACTGAGCCGGATCCTCGCCATTTCTACGGTCCATGAGCTGCTGACACGAGACGACCTGGATGTTGTGAGTATTAAGAAGGTTGCCGAAAGCATTCTGAATGCTACCCAGCAGGCGGTGGTTCCTCCGGGTAAATCGATCCGCAGCGAGATTACCGGCGACGATTTTGTGCTGCCACTCGCCAAGGCAACGAGCATGGCGCTCGTGCTGAACGAGCTTGTGCAGAACGCGGTTGAGCACGGGTTTAAGACGCTTAACGACGGTAGGATACGTGTGCAGCTAAGCGACGAGCCCACCGAATTCCGGGTTGCGGTGCTTAACGACGGCGAGCCACTCTCGCCAGACTTCAGCTTTAAGACCGCCAACAGCCTCGGTCTCTCAATCGTGGAAACCCTTGTCCGCGGCGATCTGCAGGGAACGTTTACGCTCGAAAATGCGGTTTATGACCATGGCATCATTGCCATTGTCAGGTTTCCGAAGTAGGTTTTCCCTTAGGGGACTTTGTAATCTAAAGGAGAATGGTGGCTGCGATGACAACGATGTTAAACGCAAGGGCAAATACCCGTCCACAATGTAGCCACACCTTTACAGGCAGCAAGCGGCATACGCGTGTGGCCATGCGTGTTGTTGCCTGTTTTGCATTATTGATTTGTGACCTGATTCCAAGCAAAGTGCATGCCCAGACGCAAGTTATTCATCTGCCCGACAACTCCGCCATCACGCTTATTGGATGGAGCTATGGCACCTACCACGAGCTGACATCCGGCAAAGAGACGCTCCACGCCAATATCCAACCTCCACTTCGGCCAGCCCGGAACGAGATTGCCTCCTGCGAAACGACAGAAAACGCCCTCGTCTTTTGGATCAAGCGTTCCGGTGCTGCAGCAAAAGTCGACAACATCAGTGTTCATCTGGCCTGGGTTCGGGAACATGTGCGGATTGCCGACGAGAATGGACACGAGATCGCGCCATTGCTTGCCGACTGGCGCATGAATCGCACAGAAAATCCATCGAGATTAAAGGATGATCCCATTGCGCTGTCCGCCTTTCCGCGCAGGGGCCGATTCGTTATCTTGCGTGTCTACACTGGGGTTCCGGCAAAGGTTCTCGGCGAGTTCCGAATTCCGAACCCAGTCCGCAACCTACTGCCACCCTTTACGGCGCCCAGGTTTCCCATTACCCTGAAGTCCGGCAACGTAGGGCTTACCGTTGGCGCTGTGCAACAGGCACGCCCACAGAATTTCCTCAAGATCGGCGGCAGCGGAAGCACTGGAGGAGATCTGCCCGAGACCCCGGTGGGCTATGTGGCAGCGCCGGGCGAGTCTGGCAGGCGTCAAGCGAATGTCCAGCTAAGCTACCGTGGTAAACCATCCAATCACTGGAGGTTGACTTGGCTCAACTCGGAGATGTGGGACGCTTCCGGCAATCACTACCAACCTTTCTCCGTCGGCGGAAGCGATGACAAGCTTTGGTATCTCGCGCCAAACATCGGCGAGCCAGTTCGCGTCAGAATCGCTGCTGTGCAGAAACCCGACGAAGCATTTGCACCGGAGCGAGTCTGGTCGATTCCAGGCGTACCGGTCCCTGCGCTGGGCGCTGCCATCCAACTGGATAAATCCACAAACTTGGATGATGTCGACATGAATCTTGTAGGCATTGCGGGCGCAGGCGTGAAACAGATCGGAAATGTCCCATTATGGTCTGTGCCAGATGGGTATGCCGCCGTGGTCCTGCACGTCACATACGGAATAAGACCGGAGATATTGCTTCGCGTTAACGACGATCACGGCGCACCGATACTCTATTCCGATCCGTCATTACCTCCAAATTTTCCCGCTCAACAACACCCGATGTGGCTGCCCCACGGCGGCAACATTGGCGAACACATTGGCGATTTCATCTATCTCGTCAAACTTCCCAACAAGTGCCACAAGATCGATCTTGCGTTCGCCCACAACCGGGTGCGCCTGTTTGAGCTAGTGCTGCCGGTTTCGCTGCCGTAGCCGGCACTATTCTCGAAAGGTAGTGGCGCCGCTTGCCGCACCCGTGAAATTACGCTGCTGCTGAGTAATCCAGGCTCACCGACATTGAGGATCACCGGAGATGTATAAGAACCGTATTTCGCGGGTCATTCTCGCAATCGTTGTCTCACTGGTCATTGCTCACCTGGCACATGCCCAGAACCAGACGACAACGCTCGCGGACGGAACGGTAGTAACTCTGGAAGGTCTTACCTATGGTAAAGAGCGGCAATTCGGCAGCAGGAAGATTGTGCCGATAAACTTGGCTCTCAGCAGACCGGAGGACACCACGCGGGATGCCGTCATCCTGTGGATTAGGGGCGTGCGGCCTTCTGCCGGAGCAACGGCACGCATGGGCTTGCAGCCGCGTGCCATACAAATCTACGACGAGGCCGGAAAGGAGTATCCTGGCTGCGAGCAGTTTGTGGAAACACGTTACCTGCCACATAATGAGCACGCCATCGTGCTCCACTCCTGGCCGCGGCGGACTTCCGAGATCCGCGTGGAAATTGGCTACGGCATGCGGGCCACAAAGGCAGATACCGTTCAGTTCCGGATCAGGAACAGGCTCAACTCGAACGCACCGCCTTTTACGCCGACTGCGCTGCCCATCACGCGCCGAGATGCGGAGCTTTCGGTGACGCTCGACACGATTCGCAACGCGCCCCCCATCATGGCCTATTCCGGCCCGATAGAGAGACAAGAACGTTTGAACCGCGGGCATAATCTGCTCACGAACGCAACATTCCGATACGAGTTTCGCGGCCACAGCACTGCAGGCTGGCAGCCGACCGACTCCATCGTGACGGACTCGGTTGGCAACCCATATCGCTCTACTGCGTCGTCTCTCTATCAACCAAGTGGCACAGCCCTCAGCTACTATCGTTCCGATACGGGCGAACCGGTGAAGCTGGGGGTATGGTTCAACCGAACTGCAAACGCCGACTTCGATCCACATGAGACGATTTCGATGATCAATCTGCCGATGAAGCTAGGCAGCTATCTGTACGTGCCTGCGGCGGCAGGTCGGGCCGACGGGATTAGGGCCGAGATCAGTAAAATCGGAGAGGTCGAATGCGTCGGCACGCGAACGCAGGTAACCCTGAACGTCTTTGGAGGCGATCGCCACCTGTCGCTCCTTCTGCGCGTGCAGAACCAGCAGGGCAGATTCGCTAATGGTATAGGCCCCAACGAGAAGAGCAAGTGGATAGCAGGATCAATCAGACCGCCGGAGCGATACCGAGACGAGGAGAAGGCGAACGCAGCCCCACATCAGTTCGTGGATTTCTTGCTGGACATGCCGCGCGGCACCACGCGCATCAACTGCACGGTGGCGGTCAACAAAGCCCACTACTTCGAATTCATCCCCAGGCACGATGCGGTGCAAGATAGGTGATTAGGTGAGGTAATGCGGTAAAGAGGTAATGCCCTGCGACGATGAGAGCGGCTTGCACACGGGTCTTAACTCGTGCCAAATCGCCAACCCGGGACAACATGTACGTCCCGACACCGTAAAACCAAAACCTTCCCTGCCTCCAAGACTTAAAAGACCTTTTTGTTGAAACCTAATGGCATTCAAATACGTCAACAAGATTATGGACTTGGCAGTAAAGCGTAAGGGTTTTAAAGAACCTTTCAACGCAGTTTCGCACCTTCTTGGAGCCATCCTCGCGTTTGTGGGTTTGGTCGCCCTTCTTGTCGTTACCCATGGCAGAGCACGTCCTACCGTTGCGGTTATCATTTATGGTACCAGCCTGATCGTGCTCTATACATTGAGCACGCTGTACCACTCGCTTAACGTCTCGCCCCGGCATGTCAAGCGCCTTCAAAGCCTCGACCACATCGCGATTTACCTTCTTATTGCCGGCACATATACACCGGTATGCCTGATTACGCTGTATTCCGGTCATGGATTGAGCCTGTTTACCGCCGTCTGGAGCATCGCAGCCGTCGGTATTCTGGCGGTGATCTTCTGGCGTAAACACCCCGAATGGGTTCGAGTAGCTCTGTACGTTTCGATGGGTTGGTTGATCACCCTGGTCATACCTGCGCTGAACAGAGCGATGGGACCTCGCGGCCTTATGTGGCTGGTTGCTGGCGGGATCGCATATACGAGCGGCATCTTCTTTTACGCAATGGAGACCCGACGGCCTAAATGGTTCAGGCTGCTTACTGGCCATGAGATCTGGCACCTCTTCGTTCTTAGCGGCAGCTTGTGTCACTTCATTCTAATATTGTTTTTTGTTGCACCACGCGTTTCGTAAACATTCCCTTACGTCTATAGTTAAGGCGCAGCAAGCGGCGCCACTACCGGCGCTGGGCAGCAAGTCGCGCCATTACCTGCGTTAGGCCAACCCATCGCGCCACGGCCAACCACGCGTTAATGACGCAACGCCATTACCGTTGGCGTTTGATGCTGGCTGGTGTATCATCTGTAATGGAAACCTTGGAATGCGCCTGCCAGCCTGGTTCAGTCGTCCACCCCATCCGGAGTTAAGCATTTGTATACCTCTCGCCTATTTGCAGCCTTGAGCGCCGCCTTACTGCTGATTGCCGCGCGGCATAGCAATTGCCAGCCGGCAACAGCGAAGGCAGATCACGATATGCAGCTTGTATCACCTCGCCCGTATCAGGTGTTTCAGCGATCCAGCCATAATCGTGGCCAGATCCGAGTAAGCGGACGAGTGATATCGCCCTGCACGCGACTGGAAGCACGAATTACGGGTAAATCTGTCCTCGGAATTCTCCCTGGCCGATGGATCGATGTCCCGTTTAACCCTGTAGATCGCGGATTCAATGCAAATCTTCCGATTTCGGCGGGAGGTTGGTATCACGTTCAGCTGCGCGCAACGATTGGCATTAGAGTGATGGGAGAAGCCAACGTAGAAAATGTTGGCGTTGGCGAGGTATTTGTTGGCGCCGGCCAATCGAACTCCACAAACTATGGGGAAGAGAAGCTAACTCCCTCCTCCGGTATGGTTACTAGCTTCGATGGCAGCGCCTGGCGTATCGCCACCGATCCTCAGCCCGGGGTTCACGATAACAGCTCTGGTGGGAGCTTCTGGCCCGCGTTTGGTGATGAACTGTATAGCCGCATTCACGTTCCAATAGGATTTGCTGTTACCGGTCATGGCGGCACCTCTGTAAATCAGTGGCAGCCGGATTCTGAGCTTTTCAACTGGATGATGACCCGTGTATACCAGTTAGGAAGAAATGGATTTCGTGCCGTCCTGTGGCATCAGGGTGAGTCGGACACGAAGATGGGGGCCGATGAGTACTCGACGAAGCTCACTGCCGTTATCGATGCTTCAACGTCGGACGCAGGCTGGCGGTTCCCGTGGTTTGTTGCCCAGGTCTCTTACCACAGCCCTTCTGAGCCCTCGTTTCCCTACGTGAGAGATGGCCAGAAGCGATTGTGGCTCTCTGGCGAAGCACTTGAAGGGCCAGATACCGATACGTTGACAGCAGACAACCGCGATGCAAATGGAGCTGGCATTCACCTCAGCGGTAAAGGTCTGCGTGCACATGGAAAGCTCTGGGCAGACAAAGTTGCTGCCTATCTTAAGGAGACGCTTCGTTGACCGAGATCATTACTCCGCCGCTTGATATGTCCGCAGAAGACTATCTGAAATATGCTGATGAGATAGCGCGGTTTATCGCCGACTACCTTTCGCATCCGGAGGCGGTGAGCGTGCTGCCGAACATCGCTCCCGGTTCCATTTCCGCTGCACTCCCTCAGGCTCCGCCGAAGCGTCCTGAGTCAATGGACGCGATTCTCGCAGATTTCAAATCTATCCTGATGCCAGGAATGACGCACTGGAACAATCCTGGATTCATGGCCTACTTTGCCAACAGCTCTCCCGGACCTGGGATTCTCGCAGAGACCCTATCCGCAGCCCTGAACCAGAACGCAATGCTCTGGCGAACCTCGCCGGCTGCAACAGAGCTCGAAGAGACCGTGTTGAAGTGGATGGCCCAACTGCTGGGGCTTAACGAGATGACGGGAGTGATAACCGATACAGCATCGATCTCGAGCCTCCTGGCCATGTCGGCAGCGAGAGAGGCGATCCCCGGACTTAACTTGCGCGAAGAGGGGTTAGCCGGACGACCGGAGGTGCCGCGTCTGCGCATCTATACCTCCGAGCAAGCGCATTCCTCGATTGAGAAGGGAGCAATTGCGCTGGGTATCGGCCAGCGAGGTGTCCGCAAGATCGGCGTCGATACAGATTTTCGAATGCGTCCAGACCTGCTTGAATCGGCAATTGCTGAAGATCGGGCTGCCGGATGGCTGCCCTTCTGCGCAGTAGCTACCGCAGGCACAACCTCCACGACCTCGATAGACCCAGTGCGCGCCATCGGCGAAATCTGCCGGCGGGAAGGAATCTGGCTGCACGTCGACGCAGCCTATGGCGGATCGGCCGCGATCGCCCCTGAGTTCCACTGGGTGCTGGATGGCTGCGATCTGGCTGATTCACTGGTGGTGAACCCGCATAAGTGGCTCTTTACTCCAATGGATTGCAGCGTTCTGTTCGTGAAATCTCCTTCCACGTTGCGCCGCGCGTTCAGCCTGATTCCCGAATATCTCGTTACACACGGTGACGCAACGAACTACATGGATTGGGGCGTTCAGCTAGGACGTCGTTTCCGGGCATTAAAGCTGTGGATGGTGATTCGATACTTTGGACAGGAGGGCCTCGCGGCTCTGATTCGCGAGCATGTGCGGCTCGCAGCCGATTTCGCGGAGTGGGTCGATAGCTGCTTAGAGTTTGAACGAACCGCGCCGGCGCCACTCAGCGCCGTATGCTTCCGCGCTGTCGCGGAGCCTGACGCCTCTGAGGAGAGGATCCAACACGTCAATCAGCAGCTTATGGATTCACTTAACAGGACAGGTGAAATTTTCCTATCACACACAAAGCTGAATGGTCGGTACACCTTGAGGGTGGCAATCGGCAATATACGAACGACACAAACGCACGCGGATAGGTTGAAGGCTTTGCTGTTGGAACATCTGCCCGAGGCATTGAGAATATAGGCAGCCGACCCCTGTAAATACTGGGGCCGGCGCTTAGGATCGCGACGGACTAGCCTGGGTAGGTAATCATTGTCACCGTCGTGGTATGTGTGACTCCACCTTCGGTGCCTGTAATGGTCAACGGATACGTGCCGAACGGAGTGGTCGATGCGCTTGTACCAATGCTCAGCGTCGAGGTTGCTCCTGCTGTAGTTGGCGTGACCGCCGTTGGGCTAAAGGTAGGTGTAGATGATAAGGGTGTGCCGGAGACTGTCAGGTTGACAGGCGTTGATAGCCCATTAACAGAGGTAACCGTAACGGTGTATTTGAACGTATTACCTGTATAACTCGAAATGGACGCGGGTGTTGCCGTGATCGTAAAGTCCTGTGCTGCTGTAACCGTCAGTCCGACGGTAAGTGAATGTGTCTTTCCGCCGCCCGTTCCTGTGATGGTGATCGTGTAGCTGCCAACCGGTGTGACAGTGCCGGAACTTGAAGTTGTGATTGTCAGTATTTCGTTTGAACCATTAGGGGTAAATTGCGCGGTTGCGCCGGCTGGCAGACCTGATGCCGAAAGCGCTATGCTCGACGTAAACCCGTAAACAGGTAAAGCGGCTACGGTGTATGTGGCTGATGAGCCAGCTGTAGTGGAATTGGAAGCAGGCATCGCTCCCATCGTAAAGTCAGGAAGTAGTATGGGCGCGCCAATTTTCGGGCTGTACGCCTGCCCAGCATTGCCGCATCCTGCGGCCATAGCGATTGCGCATGTCGCTGTGCCGATTGATACGATCCGAGTAAGATTCCAGGTTGCTGATTTGATCATTGTGTTCTCCATCCAAACTGGCCATGGGATTCTTCCAACTATGGGACAGGAAACTCCAGCCAGTCTTAAATAAGCCCTATAACTATTGTTTAAAATTAATTGCTGCATACCACGCGGAGCTGTCGCCAATTCCGGGAGTGAGCGAACTTCCAGTGGTAAATCCAAGCCCATTGGTCCATCCCAAATCCACCGAGATCTTGTGGTTTGCCACGAGATACCTTACACCAACTCCATAGATGCCGCGAGTCTTAAGGTCGCCGGTATTAATGTCGATTGTATTGCTTCCCGCCAGCATTTGTGTGTATTCGGCAAACCAAGTCACCGTGCTGCTCATTTTAAAAGTTGCGCCGAGCCCGAGGCCGAACAGTGAGTTATTGGTAATCAGCACTGCACGAGGATTAAGGTAGACATTGAAATTTGATACCGGTGACACGCCTGCCGATGCTCCGAGTGTGAGATGCGTGCTCTTCTGGGCCGGAGTATTCGGGAAGCTGAGACCCACTTGCCCCGATAGTGAGTACTTTCCAGACATCTTGGTCGCATACTTACCCGTGAGTTCCAGGTCCGATCCGGCATAGCGAAGGGTGCCGCCTCCCGGCATGGCGTACGTCTGAAACTTGCTAAACGAGCCTGCAAATCCTAGCTGCCAGTTTCTTGCTATTCCGTATTGGAGGCCGCCGTTGATGTAGACCGTATTGTCTGCACCTGCGAACGACCGAAGATCCGCACGGGCGCTCGCCTGTTCGAAACCTACGATTTCTGGTGTTGTCAAATTAACGAGCACGCCAGCACTGGCTGCCGTTGGCGGCGGAGTATCGTCCGCTGCCAATACAACTTGCGGGACGAACACCGCGCTTGCGAGCGCGAAACTCAGGGCCAGATGGTAACCTGCACTTCTAGATTTGATCATCGCTTTCTCCATTTTGGCCACATCAACGTGGTCACTTCGTGCAAACAAGAGTCCCAGCCGAACAGATGTTCATTCAATATTTAGACACTGCATTGTTCATGCCACTGATGCAACTTTTTGTAAGCTTCAGTCAATTATTGATATTTCTGAAATGGTGATTCCCAACCGCGGGGATAGTTACATACGTAAATGGTGACCGCCGCTTTACGTAAACTTACGAATACATTGACAGGTATAATCGGACAGCTAAGTAGCCTGAATATGTCTTGGACTCACAGGGAATAAAGATAGGGGAACTATTGATGAGGTTTCGAGGTGTTATCGCAGCGACGAGCGCTGCCGCTTGTATTGCAGGCTGCACTATCGGCGCGTACGCACAATCTGGCCGAACGGCGCCCTCTCCCGAGGCACAAGCGATATCGAGAAGCATAGGCAAACTGAGATCGGTTTCTGATGACAAGCGTGGTGAGGCAACAATAAAAATTGCCATGGACATTCGTGCCTTGCCACCGTCAGCCGAACAGGTACGGCTTGCATCTGGGCTTGCGAACCTCGCAACAGAAGGTGATTTCGGGCACAAGACGCTTCAAGCCGTTGCCGACACGCTTGCTGTTGCAATTGCAAACACCCCTCCAACAGAGGCATCAGGCGCTTACGTCACGCTTGCGCAGCTTGCGAAATACGAGCACGTACAGGTTTCATCCGAAGACTCGCGCTATACAGATGCATTAAGTAAGCTCGATGCAGACGATAAGAAACGCGAAAGCGCAGACTTTACACTACCAGATATTGAGGGGCACGCATGGTGCCTGAAGGCTCTCAAAGGCAAGGTTGTTATCGTTAACTTCTGGGCTACATGGTGCCCACCTTGCCGCAAAGAGATTCCCGATCTTGAAGAGTTATACAACCACTTTAAGGACCGCGGGCTCGTGATCCTCGGTATCTCGGATGAAAAGCCCGAAATAGTAAAACCATTTGTCGCCAAAAGCGGGATGACTTACCCGATCCTGATCGACACTGGAAGAACTGTGAATACACAGTTCGAAGTTGGCGGTATTCCCCGAACCGTGATCTACGGGCGAAATGGACGAATTGCAGCTGAGGCAATCGATATGCGCACTCGCAAGCAGCTTCTCGCGCTGCTCGCAAAAGCTGGCCTCAAGGACTAAGCCGATCTAATCGATCCAGGAGTTTACACGTGAACGAAACCCTTCAGAACTGGCTTGGCGACCAGATCAGCTCATTAATAGAACAGAACCTCTATAAACCAATTGTTGTTTTGGATACTCCCTCTGGCGCCAGAATTACCGTTAATGGCAAGAGCGATGTTATTAACCTCTCTAGCAACAACTATCTTGGGCTCGCAAATCACCCTGCCCTAAAACAGGCTGCCATTGAGGCAGTTGAGCGATGGGGAGCCGGCGCTGGCGCTGTTCGGCCGATCGTCGGCACCATGCGGATTCACGCCGAGCTGGAAGAGCGCCTCGCGGCCTTCAAACATGTTGATGCCACGCTCGTTTTTCAGAGCGGCTTTACAGCGAATGCTGGCGTAATTCCCACCATTACGGATGGTGATGATGCAATCATCACGGACGAGCTGAATCACGCGAGCATCATTGATGGTGTGCGGCTGTCTAAAGCCGCCCGCAAGATCTACAAGCATAACGACATGGCATCTCTCGAACAGGCGCTGAAAGAGACAGCAGGAGCTAAGAAGCGGTTGATAATCACCGATGGCGTCTTCAGCATGGATGGCGATGTCGCCCCATTACCCGCCATTGTTGAGCTCGCAGAGCGCTATGATGCCGCAACCATGGTTGACGATGCGCATGGCTCTGGTGTTCTCGGCGGCGGAAGAGGCACCGCATACCACTTTGGCGTACACGATAAGATCGACGTTCAGCTCGGCACGCTTTCGAAAGCAGTGGGAGTGATGGGCGGTTATATTGCCGGCAGCTCAGCGTTGATCGACTGGCTGAAGCAGCGAGCCCGGCCGTTCCTCTTCAGCACGGCGCACACGCCGGCAACGGCAGCAGCAACGATTGCTGCAATTGAATTGATGGATACAGACCCTACTTTTACAGAGAGGCTATGGGAAAACGCGCGTTACTGGAAAGCTGGTCTGCAGAATCTCGGATTCGATACTGGCATATCAGAAACACCCATCACTCCCGTTATGGTGGGCGACGAAGGCAGTGCACTGCAGTTGCAGAAAGCCCTTTTTGAAGAGGGAGTACTTGCGCTTGCAATCGTATTCCCCACTGTAGCTCGCGGCAAAGCACGCATCCGCACGATGCCATCAGCAATGCACAGCAAATCGGATCTCGATGACGCTCTCGCTGCATTCGAGAGAGCAGGCAAACGACTTGGGCTGATCTAGGTGAACCAGTCCGCGTTGTCTGTAATCTTGACAACCACCTGAACCAAGTGTATACTATGCCTACCTTACTAATCTGACCAATTTGATCAGAATTGTTCAGTTTCATCGGAGAGTGGATGAACCGATTGAAATTCGACAGCATAACGCATCGATGCTTAGCTGTCACAGCCGCAGTTATTGCGACTGCCGCGATGCTTACGGCATGTTCGCCTGGTAAAAAAGAGCCATCGAAGCCAAGCAGCAGCGCTCCGCTTACTGTTCACGTAGCTTTCTTTCCCAATATCACACATGCTGTAGCCCTCGTTGGCCTCGCAAACGGAACTTTTGCGAAAGCGCTCGGTCCAGACGTCAAGATTGAAGAGCAGTCTTTCACTGCTGGACCATCGGAGATCGAAGCTCTTTTCGCGCGAAGTGTGGATATCGGTTACATTGGTCCTGGGCCCGCCGTAAACGGTTTCTTGAAGTCGCATGGCAAAGCGCTGCAGATCGTGGCCGGGGCATCTTCTGGCGGTGCGGGTCTGGTGGTTCGAGAAGGCTCGGGCGTTACCGATGTCAAAACACTTGCCGGCAAGCGCGTTGCTGTACCGCAAACTGGTGGCACACAGGATATCTCACTCAGGCATTCGCTGCAACTAGCTGGCCTGAAGTCAACAGATCAGGGCGGTAGTGTAACCGTTCTGCCCGTAGCACCCGCAGACACTCTAACACTGTTCCAGAAGGGCGAACTGGACGCTGCATGGGTCACGGAACCATGGATCTCTCGCCTCGTCAAAGAGGGCCACGGCACACTAAAGATTGACGAGCGGGACCTGTGGCAGCAGTCAGGTAGGAAGTTTGCGACAACGGTCGTGATAGTTCGCACCGATTTCCTGAAGGACCATCCCGAGATAGTGTCTAAGTTCCTTCAGGCGCACATAGAGACTGTAGACTGGATAGGCGGACACCCGGACGATGCATCAAAACTAGTAGGCGATCAGATCAAGAAACTGAGCGGCAAGTCTCTTCCTGCGGATATCCTGAAGAGTTCATGGGGACGCACGGACTTTACCTACGATCCATTGAAAGACACAGTGCTTACGTTTGCAGACTGGTCCAAGCAGCTCGGATATCTTAAAGATGATCGCAGTGCGCTTGGTGACCTATTCAATACGAATCCGTTGAACGGCGTCCTTTCCAATCTGAAGCGACGAGCAATACCTTAGGCTTATCGAGTAAACCCTGAATGGAAGTTACCGCACTCAAATCTGCAGTCTTCGACACGCCGATTCCTTACCCGGAAACGGTTGAAGCGGCGACAGCGCATAAGATTAGCCTAAAGGACATCAATGTACGCTTTAGCAGCAAACAGGGCGTGCGGTCTGTGCTTGAGAATGTCAACCTAAACATCAACGCTGGCGAGTTTGTCTGCCTTGTTGGCCCTTCAGGGTGCGGCAAGAGCACTCTGCTAAATGTTATTGCGGGTTTACATCGAGCAGATAGCGGCAGCGCACTGAAAGACGGAAAAGCGATTACAGGGCCAGGGCCAGATAGGGCAGTGATCTTTCAAGAGGCAGCGCTTTTCCCATGGCTTTCCGCAGTTCAGAATGTTGAGTTCGCGCTCAAGTCTTCCATCCGAGACAAGAAGGCGAGGCGCGCCAAAGCTCTCGAGTATCTCGGCATGGTGCATCTCGCGAGGTTTGCCGCATCTTACCCCCATGAGCTTTCGGGAGGGATGAGACAAAGAGTTGCCATTGCGAGAGCGCTGGCGCTTAATCCTGATATATTGCTCATGGACGAGCCATTTGCAGCACTCGACGCACAGACGCGTGATATTCTCCTGATCGAGGTTCAGCGAATCTGGCAAGAGACTGGAAAGACGATCATCTTCGTTACGCATAACGTTCTTGAAGCAGTGGCGCTGGGGGACCGCGTGCTGTGCATGGGCGTTCGGCCAGGGTGTATTCGGCAAGAGATTACTGTTGCGCTTCCGCGGCCCCGAGCAGTGGAAGAGCCGGAAACGGCGCGACTTGCGAAGCGTATCATGACGCACCTGAGAAGCGAAATCGACAAGATTGTGCAGGAAGAGAGCGACCATGCAGCGAGAGAGCTCGCGCTGGCGGGAGACGGCGATCCCGACAGGCTTCGTCATACTACTGCTAATACTATGGGAGATGGGATTTAGGAGAGAGTGGTGGAGTAGTTATCTATTCCCCGGTCCCTCTGAGATTCTCAAGACGCTGGGCGCCGACCTGCGGGACGGCACTCTCCCAATTGCAGTGAAAATAAGCCTCACAAGAATCGGGCTGGGCTTTGTAACAGCCATGTTGCTGGGGAGCATAACAGGCATTCTCATGGGAGCGCTGCCCGTAGTGCACCGAGCAGTCAGCCCGCTTGCCCTTGGGCTACAGACCCTGCCATCGATCTGCTGGCTGCCGCTAGCTGTAATCTGGTTCGGCCTCTCTGAGAGAGCAATCCTTTTCGTTACTGTTATGGGCGCGCTGCTTGCGGTGAGCATCGCGGTGAGTGATGGAATTCGAAACATTCCGCCTCTCTACTTGCGCGCAGCATCCATGATGGGTGCTCGAGGTCCCAGGCTGTACGCGGAGGTTCTACTGCCGGCGGCGCTTCCCGCGATTATCAGCGGGGCAAAGCAGGGCTGGGCCTTTGCATGGCGTTCCCTTATGGCGGGTGAACTGCTCTCAGTTTCAACGGGCTCACTCGGACTTGGACAAACACTCATGCGAGGTCGTGACCTAAATGACATGAGCCAGGTTCTGGCAGTGATGCTGGTGCTTGTGTTGATCGGCGTTGTGGCGGACAGGCTTGTATTTTCAAGACTGGAGCGCATCGTTCGGCAACGTTGGGGCCTTGCGGTAGCTTAAAGCCCGCAGGCAACTGAACAGAAGTTTGTCGCTCTCCGGCTTGATCACCCGGGTAGCGTCAGCACGGCTATGCGCTAATTGCGATAATAGCCATTTTACGTGAGCAGATACAAAAGGACCGCCTTACCTTCCGTCGAGCGGTAAGGCAATGGATACAAGGAGTAGTTATGTACAACGGCAATCGTAAACCAAGCGGGTTTACCCTCATCGAGCTTCTCGTCGTGATCGCAATTATCGCAATACTGGCGGCTATCCTCTTCCCGGTATTCTCGCAAGCCCGCGAGAAGGCACGTCAAGCAAGCTGCTTGAGCAATATCAATCAACATGGTCTGGCGCTACTGCAGTATCTCCAGGATTACGATGAAACATTTCCATCCACGGTTACTGAACGTGAGGGGATATTAAGCCAGGAGACGTCCCCCCAGGCTGCGCTAGCTTACAGCATCCGAGGGCGGCTGGAACCATACATCAAGGGAGGAACCTCAATCGGCGGCTTTATTTGGAAATGTCCGTCTGCCACTGTCCAGTGGCCGGCGCGGGCCATTTCAGGCGCTCCAAGTTCTTCGGTGGTATATTGGCCAAATGACTACGGATTTAACATCAACGAGGGCGCGATTGCGGCCGAACTTGGGCTCGGCAACACTGGCATTAGCGCGGCTTCCGCAACATTCTTCACAAACAATCCGACCTTTGGATTTAGCGACCGAGTTACCCTGGCGGTGATCCAGTCTCCCGCTTCGTTTTTGATTAATACGGACGCAGCACGCGCCGACGCAGCAGTCGGACGTGGAAGCCTAACCCCACAGTACTTGAATCCTAAGGCCCTTACGCAGGTTGTTTCTTACTGGCCGGGGACCTGGGCGGCAAGCGCATCCCAAGCAGCCGCTGCGCCACGACATTCGGGAGGTTTCAATGCGGGCTACTCGGATGGGCATGCAAAGTTTAAACTGCCCAATTCTGTATGGCGTTCACCAAACGACAACGACTTCCGAACTGACCCGTCAACCCCATAGAAACAGTTAAACTGATGTTACACAACATCCCCTGCGAACAGCAGGTATAACAGTACGAAAATAGGGCGCGGACAGGCTGGCGGCTGTAAT